>JALZUH010000140.1 GCA_023301645.1 Akkermansiaceae bacterium | reverse complement strand
TATAATGCCGCTGACTCGGTGGGGGTGAAGTCGGCGATCGAGGATGAAATGGTGGCGATGTATCAGCACACGACCTTTAATCTCAATCCTCGTGCTACTTCGATTGATACTCCTCTGCATGGGTATATTCCGTTTGCGAACGTTGACCATATGCATCCTAATGCGGTGATTGCTATCGCGGCGTGTAAGGATCAGGTGGCTCTGACGGAGGAGGTTTTCGGTAAAGAAGTCGGCTATGTCGGCTGGCAGCGACCAGGCTTTGATCTTGGTTTGAAAATGCGTGATGAGGTAGTGAAAAACCCAGAGCTCAAGGGTCTCATTATGGGGCAGCACGGGATCATTAACTGGGCTGACGGGGATAAGGAATGCTACGATCTGACCCTTCAGCTTATCGAGAAGGCTGCGCAGTATATCGAAGACCGTGATCGTGGTGAGCAGACATTCGGAGGGCAGAAATATTTGCCTCTTAGCGAAGACGCGCGCCGTGACACGCTACTGCAGCTGACCCCGTGGCTACGTGGTCAGATCGGCCAAGAGCGACGGATGATCGCAACCACTCAAACTGACGCTGCCATTGAGCGCTTTGTGAATTCCCATGATGCGGAGAGATTAGCGGGGCTGGGGACATCATGCCCGGATCATTTCCTACGCACGAAGATCAAGCCTCTCTATGTGGACTGGGATCCGCAGCAGGAGGATATAGCGGCACTGAAGGTGAAGCTACGCAATGGCCTCGAACAATACCGAGCTGATTATGCCTCTTACTATGAGAGCTGTAAGCGAGCTGATAGTCCTGCGATGCGAGACCCTAATCCTACGGTGGTTCTGATCCCTGGTATTGGTATGATCGCATTTGGCAAAAATAAATCGGAGTCACGTGTGACGGCGGAGTTTTATAACTGCGCTGTTGAGGTGATGCGTGGGGCGGAGGCTATTTCCAAATACATCGCACTGCCCCAGCAGGAGGCATTTGATATCGAATACTGGGCGCTTGAAGAGGCGAAGCTACAGCGCATGCCAGCGGAGAAGGAATTCGCCCGTAATGTGGTAGTAGTCATCGGTGGTGGCTCAGGCATCGGGAAGGCAGTGTGCCACCGAGTAGCCAAAGAAGGGGCTCATGTAGTGGTAGCAGATCTCAAGCTAGAAGCCGCTGCTGACACCGTGGAGGAGCTCACCAATGTCTATGGCATGGGCATCGGTGTGGCGGGCACAGGTCGCTCTAATTGCGGTCCTGCCATTGCACTTGCGTGTGATGTGACGAGTCGCGAGTCGATTCGAGTGATGCTAGAGGAGGTGGTCTTGGCCTATGGTGGGATTGATCATGTGATTATCACGGCAGGTTTATTTGCAGCTCCTGATAAGGACGGGCTCTTCGATGACGCGATGTGGGATCTTTCTTATGGCATTAATGTCATCGGGCAGGCGAAGGTGGCTGAGGAGGCTAATAAAATATTCCAAGCTCAAGGTCTGCGAGGATCGATGGTGATGACGACTTCTGTCAATGCCGTGGTGGCAAAGAAGGGCTCAGTCGCCTACGATACGTCGAAGGCAGCGGCCAATCACCTAGTCCGTGAAATGGCTGTCGAGATGGCTCCACTGGTGCGGGTCAATGGACTGGCACCAGCAACGGTGGTCAAGGGCTCTACGATGTTCCCGAAGGATCGCGTCATGGCTTCTTTACAGAAATACGGGATCGAATTCGATACCGATGATACGGCCGATAGCTTGCGCGATAAGCTCTCTGTCTTCTATGCGAGTAGAACACTGACTAATAACCCGATCACTCCAGAGGATCAGGCGGAAGCTGCGTATTTACTACTCAGTGAGAAGCTCAGTAAAACCACGGGGCAGATTCTTAGTGTGGACGGTGGCTTACACGAGGCATTTCTGAGGTAGCGAATCTTCCCTACCCCAGTAACTCAGTAAGGGAGGGTGTTTACTCAGCGAGCTCGTCTTGTCCCTCTTGGGCGTCTTCTACATTGGCGTAGAGGGCGCGGATGTTGAGAAGTGCTTTTTCGAGAAGTGCGGCTTCCTCGGTGGTGAGGTTTCCTTGGGTCTTGGTGGCTAGCATTTCTAGTGAGTCGAGCACCATGGCTGCTGCCTGTAGGTTGACACTGGTTTCACCTGTCGCTGGGTGAGGGAGCTGGCCGAGAAAGAGGCCGGCGTTCTGGGCTTGGAGAAAGACGAAGTCGTTGAATCGTGTGTCGGCTTTGGGTGTGGTGGAAGTGGGCTTATCAGACATGAGTTGTGGTGAAGTAAGGTGTGGAAGTGTGTATGGTTGATCCGAGGTATGGGTGGACTAAGGGGTGACGGTGACGATGACAGGCTTGTGGGTGCCGAAGTATTTTTTGGCAGCGGCCTTGATGTCGTCATGGGTGAGTGACTTGATCTTTTCTGGTGAGTGGCGGTGCTGGTCTGCAGGGAATCCTAGCAGGCTGTCAATAGCGCTGAGTCGGGATAGGGAGCCGATTTTTTGATTTGCGAGAGCATTGGATGCGAGCCAAGTGGTCTTAACGCTTTCGAGCGTTTCCTCAGGGATACCGTGGTTTGCGATGGTTTCGATTTCGTTGAGGAGATTGGTTTTGGCAATGTCGAGCTGCTCTGGTGAGGTGCCAAGGTAGAAGGCGACCATGCCAGTATTTATCCCGTGAAACTGAGTGGCAGAGACGTAGTAGGCGAGCCCTAGCTCTTCACGGATCTTGGTGAAGAGAGGTCCTGCCATGTCGGTGCAGTAGTCATTGATGAGCTCTAGGGCGTGGTTGTCCTCATCGGAGGCGCTAGCTCCTACGAAGCCGACGGTGAGCACGGCTTGTTGCTTATCGAGCTTGAGATCATGGCTAGCTGCTGTGTTAGAGATTGTGCTGGCTGGTGAGCTGAGCTCACGCTTGCCCTCGGCGATCTTGCTAAACTGCGCATTGACCATGGCAATGGTGGCCTCGGTGTCGATGTCTCCGAAGATGGAGATGACGGTGTTTTTGGCCGTGAAGTATCTCTCGTGGTGGGCTGCTAGGCTTTGTCGAGTGAGAGCTTGGAGTGAGGTTTCTGTGCCGCCGCTGTAGAGGCCGTAGCCCTGCTCGCCAAAGAGGGCTGGGCGCAGTTTGCGAAAGGCAACCGATAGCGGGTCAGTCGCCTGCTCCTGAATGGAGGCGATCATGGCGTCGCGCTCACGCTCAATGGCTTCTTCAGGGAGAGTGGGGTGCTGGTAGATGTCGGCTAAGATTTCTAGTGTGACGGCTAGGTCTGGGGTAAGGCATGAGCCGCTTGTTAGTGTGGTGTTGTTACCACAGCTTACTCCGAACCTTGCTCCCATGCTGTCGATAGTGGTGGCGATTTCTTCTGCCGTTCTCTTCTGCGTGCCCTTGGTGATGACTTTTGCTAAGAGGGCATTGATACCTGATGTTTCGGTTGTTTCTGAGGGAAGGCCGGTGAGCGTGGCGATATTGATCGATACTGTGGGCAGGCGCTTGTCCTGCTGGGTGATGAGGGTGAGTCCGTTGTCGAGCTGGTGAGTTTCGAGTTCGCCGCGAGTGGTTTTTTGCTCGGTGGAGCTTTCACTATGGTGGCTGTCTTCGGGGTCGAGTGAGGTGATCGTGAGCTTACTGGGGATGAGGTAGTTTTTGGCAACGCGATTGAGATCCTCGGAGGTGACTTTGGAGAGGAGCTCGATGTAGTCTTTGGTGAAGTTGAGGCTGCGAGTTTCGTGCCAGTTCGACGCGAGGTCTGAGGCTCTTCCCGATGCTGTGGTGAGGGTGCCAAACTGACTGACAAGCGCCATGCGGCGTGCTTTCTGGAGCTCTTCGGTGAAGTCGCTTGTGGTGAGTGCTTCGAGCTCGGTGAGGATGCGTGCTTCGAGCTGGTCACGCTTCTCGTAGTCGACGATAGCAGAGATGGAGAACATGCCAGAGAGCTCGGGGGTGGCACTACTCCATGCTCCGATGTGGTGGCAGAGATTTGCCTGCTCTCGAATGTTTTGATAAAGTCGAGATGATCGCCCTGACCCAATAATGGTGGCGAGTAGATCAATGGCTGCTGAGTCTGGGTGCTCCATACCGGGGGTTTGCCAGCACATGCTGAGCTTCGTAGTAGGGATGTCAAATTCCGCGCGTCTGACTCTCTGGCCAAGCTGGGCTGGCTCTGGGGTGAACAGCACGGGGTGGGTGAAGCTGCGGGGAATAGTAGCGGTGATCTCTTCGAGGTGTTGGATCATCTCTTCGGTGTCAAAGTCACCTGAGATACTTAGAAAGCTATTGGTCGTGGTGTAGCGCTCGCGGTGGTAGGCGATCATGTCCTCATGGGTGAGCTTATTAAAGAGCTCTAGGTGACCGATGACAGGCTGGGAGCGAGGGTCTACAGTGTAGGCTGTGGAGTAGAGGAGCTGGGAGTTCTGATCGTCAGGGTCGTCGAGCCCCATGTCGATCTCTCGGCGGATGACGTCTTTTTCTTTTTCGAACTCTTCGATAGGGAAGGTGGGCTTGAAGATCATCTCGGTGAGAACCTTAAGAAAGATCTCAGAGCTCTCAGCGGGGCCGTCGATATAGTAGACGGTGCGTCCGTGGGTGGTGTAGGCATTCCACTCGCCGCCAGCTGCCTGCACGGTGTCTGATATTTCTTTGCCGTTATAGCTTTCTGTTCCCTTGAAGAGCATGTGCTCAAGCATGTGGGAGATGCCAGCGCCGATCCATTTGTCTTCATGGATACTGCCTGTTTCTACCCAAGCCTGTGTGCTGATAACGGGTGCCGAGGCGTCGGCGTCGAGGATGACGTGGAGGCCGTTGTTGAGTCGGTGAACAATCGCTTCAGTGGCTG
This sequence comes from Akkermansiaceae bacterium, assembly GCA_023301645.1. Taxonomy (GTDB): domain Bacteria; phylum Verrucomicrobiota; class Verrucomicrobiia; order Verrucomicrobiales; family Akkermansiaceae; genus Oceaniferula. The sequence goes on along the minus strand of JALZUH010000140.1, from coordinate 4,148 downwards.
GGAACTGCATGTAGGAAACGTGCGCGTGGATAGGGGGGATGTGCAAGCACGTATTGCGAGGATTACATGATGGCTAGGAGGTTTTTTGCTGTAAAATTTGATTGAATATTAAGGGAGTTGGCGACAGCGTGCTTGTGTCTGCTGTGTTCGACCGCTAATGGTTGTTCGCCCGAACCGATATACTGTAACTGGGGATGCATCTATGAGGATGATATCATGCCTTTTTAGGAAGATAGATTTTTTGTGGAAGTCCCCAACCTGTTGAGAAACGGGAACGTGGCTCTAACTCCATGGACGGCACAGCGGATTTTTCTCTCACTTTCTGAGTTAGCTTTTTAAGTTCTCTGAAAAAACGGTGTTATTTGTCGTTAATCTGTGGAGAATCACAAGTGTGCCCGTGCCCCCTATGATAGATCAATCCCCAGTGAAGACTGAAGTTCTCAAAGTAAGTGAGGACTTTACGCTGAAGTGTGGCGAGGTCCTCCCTGAGATAGAGATCGCTTATGAAACGTGGGGAACACTTAATGCCGATGGCTCTAATGCGATCCTACTCACTCATGCTCTATCGGGGTCACATCATGCTTGTGGCTTGAACGATTGCTTACCTGAGGCGGGAGACTTATGGAAAGAGGAGCTCCATGAAGGATGGTGGGGCGAGTTTATTGGTCCGGGTAAGGCTCTGGATACAGATCGATTTTTTATTATTTCAGCCAACTACCTCGGTGGTTGCTACGGCACGACGGGCCCGTCATCGATTAACCCTGTGACGGGTAAGACTTATGGCTCTTCATTTCCGGTGCTTTCGGTGGCTGATCAGGTGGCGATGCAGGTGAAGCTACTCGATGAATTAGGCATCACTGTGCTGCGTGCTGCTATAGGGCCTTCTGTAGGTGGCTTGGTCACGCTGAGCTTTGCGACCCTTCATCCTGATCGTGTGCGCACGGTGATCCCTATTGCTAGTGGGATGAAGACGACGGTGCTCAATCGCCTCATTCTCTTCGAGCAAATACTAGCCATTGAGAATGACCCTCACTTTAGAGGTGGTGACTATTATCAATCTGAGCATCCTGATTATGGCTTGGCTCTAGCGCGGATGATTTCGCATAAAACATTCGTCCACCTCGATGCGATTGAGAGTCGAGCTCGTAAGGAGGTGCGACAGGATAATGAATCATTAGCGTGGTATAAGGTGCAGGATACCTTCCAAAGCTATATGCTCCATCAGGGGAAGAAGTTTGTAAAACGCTTCGACGCTAATACCTATCTACGCATCATTGATATGTGGTCGAAGTATGACGCTCGCAGAGAGGCTGGGGTGGAGACTAATGAGGATCTCTTTGCACCATGTGCAGAAAATGGGCAGGACTTCCTTGTCTTTAGTATCGATTCTGATTTCTGTTTTTACCCAGAAGAGCAATCTGAAATCGTGGCTGGATTAGAGTCCAGTGACGTGAAGACGATGCACATTACAGTGCATTCAGATAAAGGGCATGATTCCTTTTTATTAGAGCCCGCGCTCTACTCGCCGCACATTGCCTATGTGCTCGCCTCTGATTGATACTAGAGGCTCGTCGGGCTGCTATTGTAGCGGGGTAACTTCGACAAGTAGCATGTCATAGCTACTAATAATGGAGTGATAGAGGGGGAAGAAGTAGGCTTTTTGTTCCGAGTCATCGAGTGTTCCCTTTACTCTGCCGGTGTAGAATTCTGGTGCTTTTTTACTAGAAGCTAAGTGGCTTCCAGCAATTCCAGCATCTCGGTAGAGCATGTGCAGGGTGGGCTTGCTGTCTTTTTCTTTGTAAGTGAGATCTAGTAGCAGGGTGCTGTCTTGGTGTTTGTTGACGTTACCACTTTCGGACGGGTAGGTAACGGGCGTGCGCTTGGTGATGGTGGTTTGCTGGCCGCGTGCAACGACGGTGCTGACACAGTTTACGCGCTTGGCTTTCGATTTTAAAAGGCGAATCCCGGCGGCGACATGCTCGCTAGTAACGGCTTTTTTGGATTGTGCATTGAAGCGCTCTTTTTCAGACTCAGATTTAAATCGATATTGTGTCGCTTTGACTAATACGAATTCGCTCAGGTCAGCTCCGATATCCCTGCTGAAGAATATCTCAGATGCTGGCTGACGTGACTGTAGGTCATCCCAACGTGCAAAGACTAATGGGCTGGTTCCAGCTGGTGTGTAGCATTTGATTTCGTTGAGTTTTACGGATTGTGTATTCTGCTTTTGTGTATTTTTTGCAAAGAAGTCAAAGTGCTCAGAGGTGGTTACAAAAGAGGACTCAAAGCCCACGCGCTCACTCCACCCTGGCATGATATCTATCTCATCATTGGACCGATTGGCCGCTGATAGCCACTGTCGAGATGAGCTTGTAGGGTCGAAGTGAATGGTTTTGTAGTTACGCGCTTTGTTACTTTTGGCGAGCGTGGCTGTTTTCTCTACGAGAGAGTCAGCTTCTTGGCTGCCATTGCTTATATATGTTTCGAATCCATTAGCCACTGCGGGAGTGGTGGTGAATGTTGCCACGCTAAGCTCCTGAGCCTCAGTGAAGGAGGCGCAGCATACCATGCCCAAGAATAATACTGGGAGGAATGAATCTCGGGATTTGAATCCTGAGGTGAGTGGGTGCATGGAGTAATTATTGTTTAAGCTCATTGCCGTCTGTGATCGTAATGCTTCCCTCATAACTTTCTATGGTTTCGCGAAGGTCTTTTTTAGAAATATCAGTATGAAGGGAGGTGATGACGAGACGAATGCGATGGTCTTTAATAAGCTTTTGAGTGATATCGGAGGCCTCATCGCTGATGCCGTCATTGAGGTCAGAAAACCAAAAAATGGAGTCAACACCGCGACCTTTGATGAGGCCTGCCATGGCTGAAAGGGTATCGACTTCGAGGGCGATCAAGCTTTGTATATGAAGGGGCGTGATTTTCTCAGGAAACTGCCCCGGGTCGAAGGGGTTCTTGGTGCTGCCTGGAGTCGAGTAGAAGTCTTTCATAAAGGCGTTACCTGCTAGCCGACACCTTACAATTTCGACAAAGTGTGCTTTTGGAAATGCCTCGAGGATTTGTGCCCGTAATTTTTGGAGGTAGGGTGACATGCTGCCAGAGACATCGAGGATGACGCCCAAATTCGAAGCTTTGACCTTGCTGCCGGCGATCATGGCCTCGACTACTTCTGGCTCAGCATGGTCGATGTCAGTGTCAGATTGAAAACTAGCTTGGTTATGGTCGTATATGGGATTGGAGAGCCATGCGCCGAATGCTTTCTTTTCGTGGGATTTGAGGATCTCATTAGCGACTTCGAGCTCTTCAGCGGCAAGTTTACCCTTACTGTTATCGATAGCATCAAGATTGAGCTCAGGTTTGTAGCCTAGTTGTTGCTCGAGATTTGCTTGGCGCTGAGCGAGTTGCCACTTGTAGTGACTGACAAATTGCTGCTCAGAGGTGACAATGTTTCCCTTTGCTTGAACCTGAGCAAAGACCTGAGTGTTGATGGTAAGGCAGAAACACAGGATTGATTTATAGAACGCTATTTTCATAACTGGAGTTCTTTATATAGAGGGTAGAGATAGAAGTGGAGTTTAAAGTGTTTTTTAAAGCTAAGGTGCATGCTGTTTTTAAGCGTGTGAGTTGCATAGAATGTAGTTGTTGCTAAATTGATTATTGGTGTGAAGGGGAGTTTGGCAACATAAGCGGGCAGCTAGTGTAAATCCAATAGTATAACCATGTTCTATGCATTGTTTGTTTTGATGTAACGTATGACTTGATGGGATGTGACCATATTGTGCAGTAAAAAACTGCAATAAGGTCTTGTTGAGTCATGCATAGGTTGATAAGTCGCTCCAGCTATTTGAACCCCCACTCCTGATGTAGCGCAGGAAAATATCCCCCCAAAAAAATCATGAAATTGAAATTCCTTAGTTTACTTCCACTATTCGCATTGTCGACAGAGGCGGCTACTCTCCTACCTGGAGTCAGTGCGAACAATAACCCATTGGTATTTGAAGATCTAGGTGTGCCAGACCTACTAGCCGTTATTCGTATCTCGGGTGCACAGGGTAATACTGGCTACTCACAGGGCACTTCAGCTCCTTATTCTAACTTAGATAATAACCTCAGAGTAGATGGTGCTGGTGGTCTTGTAA
>JALZUH010000139.1 GCA_023301645.1 Akkermansiaceae bacterium | reverse complement strand
GCTGATAGTGCTGATAAGGATGATGCAAGTGATATGGCAGCACCTGTGAGATTGCAGCAGGCGGCTCCTCGTATGGGGCGGAAGGTGGCTAGTGTGGCAGATGACTATTTACCGGGGCTGCTGATGCAGCAGGGGCATGGTGAGGGTGCTCGCTTCGGCACTGAGGTTCATGAGTTATTTGAGAAGGTGACGTGGCTCGATGATCTGGAGGGGGGTGAAGATGGCTCTCTAGGTGACTCGAAGGCGGCGGAGCTTATTAAGTCGTGCTTAGCTACGGAGTCGATCCGTGAGCACTTCGTCAGGCCGCAGCTAGCAGAGGGGCAATACCGACTTCTCTGTGAGCAGCCATTTGAGACACAGCAGGAGGGGCGCTGGATTAGTGGCGTGATTGATCGTGCTGTGATCCTCTACGAAGGAGGGCAGCCTTCTGAGGTGAAGATTATCGATTACAAGACAGACTCTTCTGATGAGGGCATGAGCGCTGCTTCTCTACGGGAGAAATATACCAATCAGCTCGGTCTTTACCGCCAAGCGATGGCTCAGATCACGGGGCTGGCGGGGGATAAGGTCTCGTGCTTTATCCTGTCTACGGCTCTCAAGGAAATGGTTGAGCTGTAGGATAAGGGAGGGGAGTTGACTTACGTAATGGCCCTTCCTTGTGGGCAAAAAATATCCACACAGTGTTAACTGTGTGGATCGTGTTGATTGTAGCGTTACAGTGCTCTTAGGCTATGCTGCGTCGGACTTTTTCTTGCGGATGATGGGTTCTTTTTCCCCTTCGGCTACTGCGCGGTTGATGGTGACGGATTCGATGTCGTCACGTCCAGGCACGTCATACATGACGTCGAGCATGATTTTCTCGAAGATAGAGCGTAGGGCGCGAGCTCCAGTGCCGCGCTTGAGTGCGTCTTCTGCGAGGGCGATGAGGCCGTCTTTAGTAACTTTGAGCTTCACCCCGCTCATGGCGAGTAGCTTAGAATACTGTCTGATGAGAGCATTCTTAGGCTCGGTGAGGATCTCGATGAGCTCGTCAACGGTGAGCTCACGTAGTGGTGAGATGATGGGGAGGCGTCCGATAAACTCGGGGATGAGTCCAAAGTGGAGGAGGTCTTCTGGCTCAGCCTTCTGGAAGATATCGATCTTGGCGAGCTCTTCTACGTCGACTTCGTTTTCTTTGGTCTCGTGGAAGCCGAGGACGTGCTTGCCGAGTCGGCGGCTAATGATGTCACTAATGCCTACGAATGCTCCGCCACAGATGAAGAGGATACGCTCGGTGTTTACCTGAATGTATTCCTGCTGTGGGTGCTTGCGCCCTCCCTGTGGTGGCACATTACAAATGGTGCCTTCGAGGATCTTGAGGAGTGCTTGCTGCACGCCTTCACCTGATACGTCACGGGTGATGGAGACATTCTGGGTGGTGCGGCCGATCTTGTCGATCTCATCGACGTAGATGATGCCTCGCTCAGCACGCTCGACGTCGAAGTCAGCGGCTTGGAGTAGGCGTAAGATAATGTTTTCTACATCGTCACCGACGTAGCCTGCCTCGGTGAGGGTGGTGGCGTCGACGATGGTAAATGGCACGTCAAGAGTCTTAGCGAGGGACTTGGCGAGGAGTGTCTTACCTGAGCCTGTCGGCCCGAGCATGAGGATGTTTGACTTCTCAATATCGACTTCTTTAAACTCAGGTGAGGGGTTGTTCTCGTTTTGGCTAAGGCGCATGTAGTGGTTATAAACGGCGACTGAGAGGACTTTTTTGGCGCGCTCTTGGCCGATGACGTGATTGTCTAGTAAAGCTGAAATTTTGTCAGGGGTGGGGACGTTACGCTTGGTGATAGCACCTTTTACTGGAGCGGTTTGGGCATTAGCTCGGTTCGCCTTAATCATCTCGTTGGCTGCGGCGTCGCCGAGCTCTTTTTCCATGATTGATGAGCATACGTCGATGCATTCGTTACAGATGTAGACTGCTGGGCCTGCAATGAGTTTTTTGACCTCCGAGTGGCTTTTGCCACAGAAGGAGCACATGGTGAGATTATTGGATTTTGCCATAGTAGGGTGGTAGATCAATGTGGACTCTAGATTGTAATTGTCTAGAGAGGAAATTTATAAAAGAAAAAGGCGCTGATGAGTTTCTAATCACCAACGCCTTAAGATGTGAGTATCTTGAAGGGTTACTTCTTGGTGGACTTTTTGCCAGTGTCAGCGTCACCGTTAGGTAGGTCTTTGCGGTGTTCGAGGACTTTGTCAACGAGGCCGTATTCCATGGCTACTTCAGCAGACATGTAGTTATCACGGTCTGCGTCGTGCTCGACTTCTTCCTCGGTCTTGCCTGTGTGGTAGGCGAGGATCTTGTTGAGGCGGGTCTTGAGATTGAACATGAAGCCAATCGTGCGCTCAACATCAGCAGCGGTGCCCTGAGCTCCACCAGAGACTTGGTGGATCATGACGTGTGAGTTAGGCAGGCAGAAGCGCTTGCCCTTTGTCCCTGCGGTAAGGAGCACGGAGCCCATTGATGCACAGATACCGATACAGTAGGTATTTACGTCACATGTTAGAAACTGCATGGTGTCGTAAATGGCAAGTCCTGCGGTGACAGAGCCACCGGGGGAATTGATGTAAATGTGGATGTCCTTCTTCGGGTCCTGCATTTGCAGGAAGAGAAGCTGTGCGATGACAGAATTGGCCACCCCATCATCAATACCTGTTCCGATGAAGATGATACGGTCCTTGAGTAGACGAGAGTAGATATCAAAGGCTCTTTCACCACGGCCATCGGACTCGATGACGGTGGGGATGAAGTAGTTATTTACAGGCTCATTGCCCATGGTTGGATGCGTATTCATAGGTGGAATAGGTAGGTTAGGATGAGGTCGTCAATGCGGCGGCCTAAGAGAGGTGATTAGGCTTCAGCTTTAGCTGCTACCTCTGTTACTTTCGCGCTCTCTACGAGGAAGTCAATGGCCTTACCGATAAGAATGGAGTTTCTTAGGCTTGGGATGCGGCCTTCTTTCTGAAGTTCCTGGATCATCGCCTTAGGCTTCTTCTTCTGCTGCTGTGCAATCTGGCCAATGCGCTCGATGACTTCTTGGTCAGTTACGGCGATCTTCTCTTCGTGAGCGATCTCCTGAAGGATGAAGTTTGTCTTGAGGTTGTTACGTGCCTGAATCTGTGAGTTCTCAGCCATTTCTTTCTCCTGTGAGAGAAGCTGCTCGTCAGTGATGCCTTGCTGTGCTGCACGCTGAACCATTTGGTCGAGGTTGTTCTGTGCTTCTCCGTCGATGAGCTCCTGTGGGAGTGTGAAGTCGACTTTACCGAGGAGGTTCTCAACGATCTGGTTGACCTTCTCTTCGTTGTTCTTCTGAGTTTTCTGCTGCTGGATCTGTTCTTCGATGAGCTCTTTAACATCAGCGACAGTCTTGCCTTCGCCGAACTGAAGCACGTCTGCTACGAACTTGTCGTCGAATGCTGGAAGGTCTTGCTCTTTGATTTGCTTAACGGTGACACTAAAGACGATTTCTTTGCCTTGGAGGTCTTCGACTGGAAATTCGTCATTAAGTGCGCACTTTACTTCGCGTGTGTCGCCAGTAGCTGCTCCGAGGAGCTGCTCGTGGAAGCCAGGAAGGAATGCTTCGTCCTTGAGCTGGATCCAGTAGTCTTCTTTACCAGCAAGAACACCCTTTGAGTCGTCGAGTGCTTCGCCGTCGACTGTGGACGTGAAGTCCATTACGCAGATGTCGTCAGCCTGAAGTGGGCGATCTTCGATGTCCTTGTAGTCAGCGTAGCGCTGGAGGAGTCCGTCTACTTCACGAGCGACTTCTTCTTCAGTAGCGGCTACTGGCTCGATAGTTACTTCGAGGTTCTTGTAGTCAGGGATGTCGAAAGTAGGAGCAAGGATAAGAGGCATGACGAGCTTGAAGCTGCCATTGTCTTCTACAGATGCTTTTTCTGGTGCTTTGAAGTTAAGCACGCGGAGGTTTTCGTCTTGCTTGAGAGCTTCGTCGCAGGCTGCGTTGATGAGGCGTGACTCGAGCTCTTGCTTGATGTCGTCAGCAAAGCGCTTTTCTACGACAGATGTAGGTGTTTTGCCTGGGCGAAAGCCTGGGATCTTAGCTTGTGCGCTGTAGGCCTTAACGATGTTCTTACGCTCGGTTTGGACTTTGTCAGCAGGGATTTCTGCATGAAGTGTTGCGAGGCAATCAGATAGTGTATCGACGGTGATGTTCATAATGACAGTTTTAAAGGTATGTTAGAGGAAAGGTGTTTTGAGACTTTGTTTGAAAAAAGTGCTCGAAATAGTGCGCTACTGATGAGGAGCGCGGCGCGGCACGCTAAAGAGGGGAATGATAGTAGTCAAGAACCATGAGTGTGATATCATCGATGTTTTTGAGTTTTAAACAGAGTGGTTTAAGACACGCGCAGAAGGTGGCACTTTCGCTTTCTGTTGGTGAGCATCGCTGATGCTCTTGCGCACTTAGAATGTGGCGCCAATGGCAAAATGCAGCGCTCCACGTGGCTCACCGCGTCTGCGATTGAGATTGTAGCCGTATTCGAGCTTCACAGGGCCAATGGGAAGGTCAATTCTAAGTCCAAGACCGACTGCGTGGCTGGGGTCAGTGAAGTCAAAGTCGTCAAACTCTGAGTAGATTTGGCCGACATCATAGAAGACTGAGAGCTTGATGGGGTCACTTATTGTTCTTACGTATTGGGCGGTGGCCGTCCAGAAGGCTTCTCCTCCGAGTGGGTCATTTGAGATTGAGCGCGGCCCTAGCTCTCGCTCGTCAAAGGCTCTTTGAGTATTTTGACCACCAGAGAATAGTCGAACATCTACGGGGAGGTCAGGAGATTGAGGATTGATGCCAGCAGCGCTGAATCGGGCGACGAAGTGGTCATTCTGAGTCAGCTGCACACGGTAGGAACTCTGCAAATCGAGCCTCAGGTATTCGTTGTCGCTATCGCCATTAATGCCTCCTGCTTGCAGGGTGACTCGTGTGTAAAATCCGTCATTGGGTAGGATGCGGCTATTTCTGAAGTCGAGGGTTTGAGCGAGTCCGATTCTAGTATTGAAGTAGTCACGCAGTCCTAGCTCCTGAGCTGTGAGTCCGTCGGTGGATGAGGAGGTGTAGCTGCTACCAAAGAAGAGCTGGGAGGCGTAGTTTTCATTAGGCCTCCATGTGAATGAGATCTCGGCACCTGCTTGGCGGGTGTCATAGCCTTCGTAGTCTCGTTCTGTGAGGAAGAGTCGGGTGTTAAACTGGATGGGGATCCCGGCAAACATGGGCTCATTGATGTCGACTTCGGCGAGTAGTCCGCGCCCGCTGACCTCTCCCTTGAGCTCCACTCGTCTGAGGCTGCCATGGTAGTTGAAGTCCGTGTAGGATGCTCCGAGGATACCGCCCTCAAATGAGCCTACTCCTGCGTAGGTGCTCACTGACTTAGCCTCGGCTTCATCTACTTCGATGACGAGGTCTAGCTTCGAGCTGTCGCCCTTGGTGTGTGGGGTGGGGGTGAGTGTGACATTGCTGAAGGCTCCTGTGGCGAGGAGTCTATTGAGCGACTTGGTGGCGGTTGTTTGATTAAAGCTCTTGTCCTTTAATTCATCGAAATGGCGGCGGATGCGTCTGTTCTTGGTTTTCTGCTCACCTTTGACGATGATTTTGCTGACTTGGTATTTTTTACCAGAGTCGATGCTGAAGTCTAGGGTCGTCGTCGAGCTGCCGTGGTCTGAGTCCATTGAGATTTTGGCAAATTGGTATCCGTTCTCGCTGTAGTAATCGGTGACGATCGTCCTGATAATATTGATGTTTTTAGTCGTTGCGGCTTGCTGAAGGTAGGGCTGTATTTCGGGCAGAAAGGCAGCAATGTCTTCGGCTGATGCCCCTTGGAAGCTGGGCTGCTCCATTATTAGACGGCTACCTGTGGTGATATTGAGTGTGACGTCTACGACCTTACTACTCGGCACAATGGCTTCATTGATGATACTCACTTGGGTGTTCCAGTATCCTTGTGACTTGAGGAAGTTGGCGACATTGGTAGCGCCCAGCTCTGAGTATTCGCTGATGTAGGGGGCTTCTTTGATGCTTACAATCTCTGTTTCGACAAGTGGCTGGAGGAAGTATTGGTAGATGTTTTCTTGGGAAATATTCGTGCTGCCGGGGGCGGTGATGCTGCCATACTTGTAGCGTGGCCCTGCGTGAGCTTTAAGTAAGATGATGTTACTTCCGGGTAGTGACCAGTCGACACTGGCTTCCGCGTGACCGGCTCGGATGAGGAGTCTTTCGAGGAAAAAGGCGGAGTCGTCAGCTCGCCAGGATGAGGCTTCGCGAGCATTAATATACTCGAGTCTAGGCTTGAGCTGGGTAGTAATGCTGTCGAGTGACTCTTCGGGGATGCCTTCAAACTTGAGCTGGGCACCATGACAGAGTGAGCTCAGCAGTATGACTGCGAGGGCTCGTTTTGTGATGGTTATTAGCTTGGGCATAGCTGGAGGTGTGAGTGTATGGGGGGGAGGGAGGGCTGTTAGCGGAACCTAATGACATAGACGACGAGACCACGGGTTCGTTGTGCGTCGTCTACTTGAGCTGTCAGGTGCCACCTTGGGTCTAGATCGAGCTTGGCGGATGCGTATTTTCTGCCGGTGAATTCGTCGACTGCGCCAACGTTGAGGTTGAGGTTCTGCATACCAGTGAGAAGGAGTTTGAAGAGCTTGTTGCCTTCGGCACCTCCTTTGCGCTGCTGGGTTTTGATGAGGAAGAGCTGCAGCGCCTTGAAGGCGGCTACGTCACTGTTTGCCAGTTCTGCTGTGGTGCTTCCTGTAGCGAGAAGGGACATGATTTCTGGCTCTGGAAGTGGTGGTGATGAGGTGAAACTTGTAGTGGGCGATGAGACTGAGCCGTGGATGAGGAGATTGACATCGTGGGAGCCGATGGATGATTTGCCGAGTAGCTTGAGTGATGGGAAGATGCCTTCCTTTGGAGTGAAGTTGATCTCACCATTATCAATGCTCAGAATACTGAAGGGTAGTCTGGCTTTCATGTTATTGACGTAAAGGGTGCCGTCTGGCTCTGGATTGGCGAGGTTTCCTTTTACCTTAAGTTTACCTTGAATGTTTCCTTGGGCGACATTTCCGCGCAGTAGAATAGGGTCTTCGGTAGTAATACCTACATCGAGTTTCCAATTGGCAAAGGGTGCAGGGATGGGGAGTCCGTCATCAAATCCATCTTTACTGAGCTGGGGTAGATTTACCTCGGCTACTTCTGATGATGGGACGCCAATGGGGATGAGCTCGATGTCCTTGTAGATGAGGGTTTCAACAATACCGATATCACCACTAATGGTGGCGTCTTTTATCGTTCCCTGTAGCTTCAAGGCTGCATTGGTGCGTGCTGATAGCAGGTCATCTCGGTAGATCATGGCATACTGCGTATTGAGTATAAGATCGAGGGCTGGGTTCTCTAGGTCATTGATGTCTATGGTGCCTGCAATTTCAAATTCACCGCCATTGATCTGGGCGACGAGCTTGTTTTGGATGATGCGATCCTGCGTGATGCTTGTCTTGAGCTGCACGTCCTTGATGTTTCCAATACTTTTCTCCGATAGCTTGATGGTGGGGGCTGCTGCTTGGATATCGAGCTTGTATATAGGCTCGCTCCATGTGCCGCTAAAGACACCTTGGCCACTGATGTTTCCTTCGATGCTTTCTAGGGTGGGGACGAATTCTTTGAGCTCTGCTAGTGGGAAGGCATTGAGCTTGAGGTCGCCTGAGATAGGTGCGGATTTGACCGATTGGTTAAAGAGGCCAGGCTGATTGATCCATTCATTAGGTAGGAATGGGAAGAGCCCTTTAATGGTGAGTCTCTCTGAGTCACCTTCGTTAATGTCGGCATTGATTTCTAATTTGTCACCAATGGATCTGAAACCAGTGCGGGCACTAATGGGACGGCTTAGCTTGCTAGTTAGGCCAGTAACATTGGTGATATTGGCACTACCATTAGCACGCGGGTCGGAGGGTGAACCTGTGAGTGTAATGTAGACGTCAGTGGTGCCTTTGATGTCATTGGGTGTGGTGAAGTTAAACCAGTCACCTAGTTTTTTGAAGGTGAGTGGCTGGGTTTTGAGCGCGATGTTCCATGGGGCTTTTTGGGCAAAGAAGCCCTTCATGCTCATGCTCTCTCGTGTGAGAGGCACCTGAATGGATCCACCGAGAACGGCTTCGGTGGAGTTCTTGAAAATCAAGGCCGGTATGGTGACAGTCTGGCCGTCCCATATCATGGAGGTGGAGGCGTTCCATTGGCTTTCCTTGATGTTGAGCGATTCCACGTAGATGGAGTTCGGCCATGCGTAGTTACCTTTGGTGTTGAGGTTGAGGGTGGGAGTGTTGGGTAAGTTGTATGAGAGTTGTTCGATGTTGAAGTTTCCGCGATGGAATGCCTCTTGGTTACCCTCAGAGCTAAGCGAGCCGTTGCCTGCCCATGTGAGTTTCATCTCATCAGAGAAGTTGATGAGTTCGTTGAACTGGTAGCATACTGAATACAGCCACTGTGGTGAGTTGTCGTTGATGTTTAGGCTGCCGTCGTAGGTTTTTTCGCGGTTGTTGTAGTTCGCCTGAATGAGAAACTCTCTCTCTGGGGCGTCTTCGGTGGTGACCTTCAGCTGAGCTTTCTGCTCAAGGTAGCTGGACTCTATAGCGATAGCTGGAATCTTATGCTCATGAGCATTAGCTCCTGATAGAGAGGCGTTGAGGTTGGCCGTTGTGATTTCATTTCCTGCTAATACGACATCACCCTTGATGGCTACCGCTGCCTTTTGAAGCTTAATACATGTGGTGTCGTGGCTCCATAGCTCTGGGATGTTTCCTAGTGCGGGGGCTTCTAGCTCGAATTGCACGTGGTTATCACCCCACCATTTCTTACTGGTGGGCTCTTGCCACTGGCCAGTGACTTTGACTGAGAGGGGGGCTTGACTGAGCTTGGTATCGATGTCGAGGTGACAGGCGCTGTCTTTTTGGTGGAACTTGACGGCTGATTCGGTGAGTTTGTATTGCTCGTAGCTGGCACTTTTAATACCAAGCTGGCTATCGATCGTCCACTGGGCAATGGGGGCTTTCCAATGACTAATGGTGGCATCGGCCGTGTGGAGAGAGAAGTCGACGGGAATCTGTATGCCAAATGAGTCGATGAGTTTTGAGCATTCTACGTTTCCTTGCTTTAGCTCAAGCTCGATGTCTTGGGCGATTTTGAGGTCGATGAGGGCGTCATGGAGCTGAAGGGTAAGTGTTCCTTTGGGATCATCGGCCCAGCTGAAGTGGCCATTGCTGATGGCGATGTGGGGGAGCAGCTCGAACTGATCGATGGCTAGTGACTCTTCCTGCCAGCTGATGAGTGTGTCTTGGTTGGGAGTGCTCTGACCGTGCTTATTCTGAGCACTAAAGGACGTGATGGCAATCTGATCTGAGTCGGCCTTATGGCTGAGGGAGCCGAGCTGGGCGGCAAAGAGTGGCTCGTCGTCTTTGAGAATGGTGAGATCAATGTTATTAATATCTAGTTCGGACTGGGTGAACCATGGTCTTATCTTATCGAGTGTGGACTTGAGGTCTCTCTCAGGGGTGGCTTCTTTCTTTTTGGATGGTGCGAACTTGGCGATGTCAATCTTGATGGTCGCGTCCTGAACCTCGATGAGATTGATTTTCTTATGAGCGAGGCTCTTGAGGTCGTAGTTGATGGCTGCCTTCTTAATCTTGAGTGTTTGCACGCCGTCTTGTCCTGAGTAGTCAGCATCGTTAATGTGAAAGCCTGAGAGTAGGCTACCTTCGATGCTAGCGCTTCCTAGCATGTTTTGATTTTGGGTCGCCTTATCAAGTAGCTCGGTGATGAGTAGGCGGGCGACGATACCATTGATGAGGTAACCGATGAGTAGCAGTAAGAGCCCGATCCAGATGAGTCGGCGTAGCCAGCGACGTTTTTTAGGTCGTTTTTTCTGGTCTGTTTGAGCTTGGTTGTCCTCCTGCAGAGCTTGCGCCGATTCTTCGGGCTGCTGGGTTTCTGTAGGAGTTTCGGACATGGGTGGCTGGGTGGGGGAGAAAGTGTCTATATGTGCTCGTTAGCGCGGCTAGATGCTCTGTTAGGTGATAATGAAAAATAAAATGAGAATAGAGTCAACTTACTAGACAGTCATTTCTCCTAGATCTTCACCTAATCTTTTTTTAATAGCGGCATTGAGTGGTGTCGTGCGGACTTTTTCCCAATCGCCCTGCGTGATGACTGAGGGGAGCTCGGGGAGGATCTTGGTCTTTATCTGAGCATTTTGGGCATGTGTAGTCAGCGTTGTGAAGGCTTGCTGATCGTCCCAATTGATGTCTGCTAGTAGCTCTGAATGGGGAGCTGAGAGGATGATGAGGTAGTAGTTCCCATATTGGTTTGGCCCGAGGACGAGGTTATTAGAAGAAGGGGTGAGGGCGGAGAAGGCGGCATTGATCCATCGTGCGCCGCACTCGGGACAATCACTGTGAATGAGGGCTACCTCTTTAAAGCCATCATCGAAACCTTGCTGGGTAGCTCGCTGTATTCTCTCGCCGTAGCTACCAGCTCCCTGTGGGCAAAAGTCGATTTCCTGTATGCCTTCTGCGTGAGTCGGGCTATGAAAGAGCTTGGGATTATCTGGGCTGAGAGATGCTTCGAGCTCGCTGAGTAACCAGAATCGAACGGCGTCATCGGCATCATCTGGAGTGAAGCAGAAACGAATGCGGCACTGGGATAGTCCTTGAAGCTGCTTCAGCAGGACTTCTACTAAGACCTTGTAATAGTCGGTTGCGAGTTCGTTACCGACCTGAGTGCCAAGGCGTGTTTTCACCTGACCTGCAATAGGCTCTTTGAGCATGACAATGAGTAGTCTCATAGGGTCGGGTGGGAGGTGGTGTAAGTAGGTCTAGTAGAATGGGTGGAATCTCATAGAAATAACGCCTCTAGCGGGGGTGTCCGATAGAGGCGTGTATTGCGTGAGTTTGACGGGGGTTTCTCCCTAGAGGAAATATTCGACACCCGCCTTGAAGAGTGGCTGATGCTTGTTTCCTGTGATGTTTTTGCCAACGTGGTTACCTCGACGCTCGGTGTGGCCCATTTTACCGAAGACCTTACCGCATGGTGAAGTGATGCCTTCGATAGCGTAGAGTGAGCCGTTGGGGTTGTGGGCGATGTCCATGGATGGATTACCTGCGAGGTCGGTGTATTGTGTCGCAATCTGACCATTAGCGCCAAGTCGAGCGATCTCCTCAGCCGTGGCGTAGAACTTGCCTTCGCCGTGTGAGAACGGGATATTGTGGAGTTCACCTACTTCGGTATGGGCAAGCCAAGGTGAGAGGGTAGATGCTATTCTGGTGGTGGAGTAGCAGGCTACGTGACGGCCAATGTCATTAAAGGTAAGTGTGGCTTGACCTGCTTGTGGCTCGCGGATTTCACCGTAAGGAACGAGTCCAGTTTTGATCAGGGCTTGGAAGCCGTTACAGATTCCGAGCACGAGTCCGTCACGATTCTTGATCAAGTCCATGATGGCATCTGAGATCATGGGGTTTCTGAGAACAGTGGCAATGAACTTACCAGATCCGTCAGGCTCGTCACCTGCTGAGAATCCACCCGGGATCATGAGGATTTGGGAATCTTTGATCTGCTGGGCGAGCTCCTTGAGTGAGTCGGCTACGTGGGCAGGTGAGATATTGCGGAAGATAGATACTTCGGCATTAGCTCCTGCTTGGTTAAACGCCTTGGCGGTGTCGTATTCGCAGTTGGTGCCCGGGAAGGTAGGTATGATGACCTTTGGCTTGCTAGTGGGCTGTGAGCTTTTTGCCTTCGCTGGAGTGCTGTGACTGAAGGTTTCTAGCTGTGAGTTTACGGCTTCGGCCTGTGTCGGGTAAGTCGACTCAAGTGGAGAGGTCCATGACTCAAGTAGCTCACTGAGTGGGATGGTCTCACCAGCAATACTGATATGTGGCTCGGCGATGGTCTGACCGATGGATTTAGCCTCGGCAACAGAAGTGCCCAGAGGCTCAGTGGACTCAACGATAAAGCTAATGTAGCGCTCACTAAAGAGCTCGTCAGCTGCGAGGCTTAGCTCAGCTCCGAGGTTGTTTCCAAATGCCATCTTGGCAATACCTGCTGCAATACCACCTGCTGCAAGCGAATGAATGGAGAGGATCTTTCCTGCTGCATTTTCTGCATGGAGCTGCTGTGAGACTTCCATGAGCTTTTTAAAGTCTGGGATGTCTTCGCTATCACGAGGGATCTGGATGAAGGAGAGATGTGAGCGAGCTTGCTTGAACTCAGGTGAGAGGGCAAGTGGGGTCTTTCCTGGGGCGACGGCAAATGACACAAGGGTAGGGGGCACGTCGATGTCATTGAACGATCCTGACATGGAGTCCTTACCACCAATAGCACCAAGGCGAAGCTCGTGCTGGACGAGGTAGGCTCCGAGGAGAGCTGAGAATGGCTTACCCCAGCGTGCTGGATCGGTGCCGAGTTTCTCAAAGTATTCTTGGAGTGTGAGACGTATATCAGAGAGCTTTGCACCTGAGGCGACGATACGGCATACTGACTC
>JALZUH010000138.1 GCA_023301645.1 Akkermansiaceae bacterium | reverse complement strand
TGATGGTTACGCTTAAAAAAATTGGTGATGTAGGTAACATCAATCGTGTGGACGGAGACTTCCAAGGTATTGAAAGTGCTCTTATGGGTTATAAAACAATGGCTGGTCATTTTCCTTCTCAGACACAAGGTCTTCAGGCTTTGGTTACAAAGCCAACTTCAGCTCCACGCCCAAGGCGTTGGAGGCAGCTTCAGACAAAGCCACAGCTTGATCCATGGGGTAATGAATATGTTTACAAGTATCCTGGCTCTAGAGATGCCTCCAGACCCGAGATTATATCCAAAGGCGATGACGGGGTAGCGGGTAATGACGATGATATGTCGAGTCAGGATGAATAACTTTAAAAAAGGCCACCAAAGCAAATATTTGCTTCAAGGCTTTTCACTCCTCGAGATTGTCATGGTCTTGGGGATGATGGCGGTGATTGTCACTTGGATCACAGTGAGTGTGGCTACAGTGCAGACTGAGGAGCAGCTTCGTCGAGCTTCTGGGACAATCGTGACAATGGCCACAAGGGCTAGAAATGTAGCGGTAAGGCAGCAGCGACCATATGCTGTTACCGTGACTGAGCAGAGTGTTTCGATGGCTCCTCGTTATGCTCTTTCTCTAGCAGATAGCGATGATTCGAGCTTTAGTAATCGAGCTTCTGATAGGGGGAGTGATTCTTCTGGGGGGAGTTCGGAGTCGCCGCTGATATCTCATGAGGATGTCACTGCATCGAAGGCACATGATGAAGCTGTGAGTTTAGAAATCCAGCGTTGGGGTTCTGATGATTGGATTACGATGGAGAAGGATGTAGAGGTTACTTTTACGATTGAGCCGTCTGGCCTGGTTGAGCCGATTGGGCTGCGATGCTCCATTGGTGAGAGCTGGATCATTCAGCGATTACACCCTCTCACTGGCAGTGTGCGAGATGAGGAAATGACGATTATGAAATAACCAGCCTTATTAGGAAAATGAAACAAACAGCACCATTTCACAGAAAAAATGCAGGCTATGTGCTGATCGAGATCATCATTGCGCTAGGGCTTTTTGCGACGGTGGCTGTCTCATTAACGAAGGCTCTGCATGTGACGAGCCGAACGGCTCATACGATTCAGGATGAAATGGCGATTGGTCAGATTCTTCAAAGTGCGCTGATTGATGCTTTGAGTAATCCCGATCTGGAGGAGGGTGTTTTCTCGGTGCCTCTGACTGATATTACTGGTGATGAGGAGTCGTTTTTTGCAGGGGAGGTGGAGACTCTTGTCGAGCCACTAGAGCTCGAAAATGATAATGGTGAGCTTTTGCCGGGAATGTTTCTTATCAGAGTTACTTTTTATTGGACCTTTGAGAATGAGGAGCACCAGCAATCGGCGGAGACTTGGAGATACAATCGGCTCTACCAACCATAGAGAAATAAACTTACACTAGTGACAATGAGGGCGTTCTTTACCCCTTATGAAATCATCTAGAAACACGAACCATGAACTGCAAAAGCACATCACCTAAAAAGACTCACTTGGCGAGGGCTGGCTTCACATTGCTGGAGGTTGTCATCGCCCTTGGGATTATGGGGATGCTGGTCAGTATGATTTTCCGTGTGGCGAGCTCAGCTGTAACACTAAGTCAGACAGTAGTGGATTCTCAGCAGGATACGATGGAGAGAAATGCTTTTTTCAGACTGCTGACCAATCACTTCGAACAAATACCGGGTAATGCAATTTTACGCTTAGAAACACATGACTCATACGGAGGATCTGTTTCCAGGCAGCTCTTTAATCTGACTTTTCAGAATGTCCCGACGTCCTTTAACTGGGGTGAGAACCCTGTGACGGCTGAGGCTGTGCAGCTGTCTTCGGTGCAGCGGCGGGATGGCTTTGTGGATGTGGTGCTGAGGTTCTATGATGTGAAGATCTTGGAAGACCCTAACGACCCTGAATCAGTGGATGAGGACGCTGAGCCATTTGCCGAGATTACGTTAGTGGAGGGGCTATGGGTGTGTGACTGTGATGTGATTGATGGTGATAGCCTGGAGGCTTCCTCGGAATGGGATAACGATAGCCAGTTGCCACTGCAGGTGAAGTTCTACTGCCGCTTTGATACTCAGTCAGATATTGTGCAGCAAACCTGCTGGATTGTTCCTAAGCTGAATACGGCGCAGTATTTTAGAGATTTTGAGAGAGGTCTCACCTCTGGCGATGGTGGGCAGGCTAATCAGGGCGGCGGCGGTCAAGGCGCTTCTGATCGAGGTGGAGAGAATTTGCCCAGTATTGGTGGTAATGGAGGTGGAACTCAGTCAGGAGGGCAAATTGGTATCCAAGTTGGGCCTTAAATGATCGTATTATCTATATTCTAATAACTACTAACTATCATGAGATCATCACTTCATACTAAGCCCAGCCAGCTGCCTAATGGGCTCGCTATGCCACTGCCGAAGAAGGGAAGTGCGCTGATTGCTGTGTTTTGGATTATGGCTGTGCTCTCACTAGCAGTATTTTCTGCGGTGAGGGTGGTGTATTACGATGCTGATGTAGCATCGGCTCAAATTAATGGTTTTGAGGCGTTACAGGCAGCGGAGCGGGGGATTGCTGTTGCGGTGAATCCATCTATTAGAAAGCTCGATCCGCTACTGGAGTGGAGTGATCCTGAGCGTGATATTTCCTACAGTGCAAGGTTCAGCTCAGAAGGTGCGAGATTTAATATCAATGGGTTATTACTGACTGAGGATAAGCAGCTACTGGTGGATATTTTCACGGATTGGGAAATGCCTCTCGAAGATGCTCAGATGCTGGTGGATAATCTCAAGGACTGGGTGGATAGAGGCGAGGATGTAGAGCTTAATGGTGCAGAGGCGACTTGGTATGAGCAAGAGGGGCGCAATAATCACCCCTTCAATCGACCTTTTTATAATCTCGATGAGATGCTACTGGTTAAGGATATCAACTTGCTCCTAGAGGTAAGACCTGACTGGCGGGAGTGGTTTACAGTGTGGAGTAGTGGTTTGTTAGATATCAATGAGGCGTCAGCAGACCTCATTTCGGTGGCGATGGAGATTTCCATTGATGATGCTACGGATTTGGTCGAGCGGATTTTGGGACCTGATCTTATCCGTGATACGGAGGATGATGTGCGTTTTGAGAGTGTTAGAGAGGCAGGTGATTTCTTGGGCTTGTCAGACTTTCAACAAGAGATTATCCAGGGACGTATCACGACAGAAGATCCGGTCACACGAGTCATCAGTGACGGTCGAGCAGGCACGGTGAAACGCCGCATCACACTTGTATTGAGAGGTCGAGACGATCAATTAATTATCCTAGAGAGAAAAGAGGAGATCCTGCCTTAATTGAATCTAGGTGCAGCAGTCTTTCATATTTTAAATAACATTAAACAGAGAACTAATTCCATTGAGCAGTAAAACTGATAACACATTACTTCTTCCGGGCGCACGCGGCTGGGAGCTCTGGGTAGGCGCACCTGAGAAGGGCTTCACCTGCCAACTTCGCAGTGATGTCAATAAGGCCTCCGAGCTAGATAAGATAACGTCGCAGCGCTTGGTAATGGGTTTTCCCATTCGTGAGGTTTTGGCTGTGCCCTTTCATGTGCAGACGAGTGACGAGACAATGTTTGCCGATCTGGCTGAGATGCACTTGGAGAAGTCCAATATCCGACCAGAGGAGGGTGCTGGGGTGCTGAGTGATGTTTTTGTAGCTAATCTTGGTGCTGCAGATGCGCAGTTACTCAGTGTCATCCTCTCTGCGCCAGAGTCTGATACTATGCCGGCGGCCTCGCCCACTGGTTTTGACGTGTCTGCACGGTTTTTCCCCTTTGAGGCTAATTCGGTAACACTTTGGCGTGAGCTTGGACGCTGGGGTTTTGCGGTGACTGGCTCTAGTGCTGGTCAGCTTAGCTATTTCCAGTCGCTTTCGAATCTTTCCCTAGGAGAGGACGCTATTCGTGATGTGAAGCTCGCACTGATGCAGTTAAGTATGCAGGGTGTGAACTTACAGGTAAATCGAGTGGTGCTCTGGCTAGATGGTGATGAGCTAGATCCTTCTGAAGCTGATGTGCAAACTTTCCGCGATCACATGGAGGTGGAGGTGACGGCCGTCAAGAAGCCTAATCCGTCGATGCCAGCTGAGTTGAGTGCTCTTGTGCCGGCGAATGTGAGAGCTGAGCGTCGTAAGCAGGCTGATAAGCTGAAGCTTAATACCTGCATGGGCATTGCGGCCATATTGCTTATCGCTGCTATTGCTTACTTCGCGTATGGTTTCTTCACCTTGAAATCCGATATTGCTGATCAGCAAAAAGTCCTTGAGGATGTAAAGATGAGGCATGCGGGGGTGGATTTTTTCAAGTCAGATTGGGAGCAGCTAGCCCCTGTGGTAGATAGCAAACGCTGGCCTCTACTGCTACTTGAGCGCTGCACCAAGCTCATCCCGACGGGTAAGGATGTAAGGTTTAATATATTCGACGCCAATCGCGACCAGATTACCATCAGAGGCGAGGCGGCAGAGTTGCCATTGGCTAATGATTTTGCCGAGAAGCTGGAGAAATCACTGTCTGACTATGACTGGGCGATACCTTCTCCCAGTCCGAAGGCAAAGACGACTCGCTGGGAGTTCACCTATGTAGGAACGCTAAAAGGAGATACGCAATAATGAATGATCGAGAAAAGAAACTTACCTTCATCCTCGTCGCTGCCGTTTTAATCATTGGCACGATGTTCCTCTACACATCTTACAGTGCGAAGATGAAGAAGAATCGAGCTACCTATAAGCGTAATGCTGAGGAAATCAGCCGTATGGAAAAGGAGCTCGATGAAGCTGCATCTCGAAGTGACGAGATGGACTGGCTAGCAGAATACCCGCCTATTGAGAGCACGCATGGTAAGGTGGCGTCTGATTTGGCAGGCTTTACTGAGAAGAGTGCTCTGAGGAGTGGGGTTACTATTGGTAAGCGTCCTCGTCCAATGGATGAGGATGTCAATGAGTTTGGCGCATACCGCTCGGCGGTGATTCGAGTCACAGCTAGTGCAGCGGATGCTCAGCTCTACCATTGGTTAGTTGATCTGCAATCTCCTAATGATGCTCGTTCTATTACTAGCCTGAAGATTATTCCAAAGCGCACGGATGATACAAAAATGGATTGTGAGCTTGAAGTGACCCAGTGGTATAGCCCACTCTCAGAGTCGTCGACAGATGAGACTGACGCTTCAAACTAAAATAAACAGACAAGTCTTTATTCCTGTGGCGTTATTTCAACTATAATCATGTTTTCTCGAAGCGCTTATTACTTCATTGCCCTCAGCACTGCAACTGTGCTGATGCAGTCCGCTACGATGGCAGCACCACCTAGGAAGCCCAGTTTGGGTGCCTTTAAGAGAATGATCGATCACTCTCCTTTTACCGTGAAGCCTGATAAGACGGTAGCGACCCAGTTATCCCCACTAGAGCGTGACTGGGCTTTGGCGAGTGTTACGCCACATGGAGATGGTTTTTTTGTCACCTTGATGAATAAGAAAGACCGAACTAATCGGATTCGCTTTCTAAAAGGATTCTCTGCTGGCGAGTATGAGCTTCTCGAAGTGCAGCAGGACTTTTCGGACAGAATGAACACGAAGGTAAAGATCAGGAAAGGCATTCAGACGGCGTGGATTAGCTACGACAATAAGCTATTACAAACCAAGCCCAAACCTAAGCTCAGTAGTGTAAGAACCTCACCTACACCAAAGAACTCCGCTCCTCCCGGAGTCACGTCATCGAGCTCAGGAAGTAATGTAGTCGTGCCGCGCAGAACTCGTCGAGTTGTCCCTGCTGCAAAGTAGCCTTTTATCGCCCCTTTATTAAGCTGAAATCAAATCTCATGAATTTTCTCATCAAATCAATAGCATTACTTACGTTGTGCGCTGCAGTGCAGGCTCAGGATGTGCCTGAAATATTGCCTGCCGATCCCGCCCTCTTACCACCCGATCCTGAGCAGCCAGCTGGACATAAGCAGGCCATGTCATTTAATCACAATACCATGGCAGCTAAGGTCGGGCAGGTCATCGATGGTAGTAACTGGGATGATCAAAGTATCGCCGATGCATATACACTCTATACAGGTAAACGAGTGCTCTTGAGCTCTGCTACACGTGCGCTCGAAATTAGATTCTACCAAAGGGGGCCTCTGACCAACCGTGAAGCGGCGAATCTTCTGGTGAAGGTTTTGAGTATGGAGGGATATGTTTTTGTCGATAGCGGGGCTAATGTAGTCAAGTTACTCTCAAAGGCTGCCGGCGGAGCTGCAAGTGGCCCTAGTGAGCTTGAGGGGGTGATTGATAGTGAGCTAGAGATCCCAGCGGGTGATGAGTATATTTCCTACTTTATGAAGCTTGATTACATCAAGCCCGAGGATGCTACGCGAGCCTTTACTCAGAGTCTCAATGGTCTTGATCAAGGGTCGAAAATCGCACCACTCGCCCATGCTTCAGGATTGATGATTACGGGTAAGTCTTCCTTTGTCCGAAAGCTCATCAACCAGAAGAAATACATCGATGTGCCAGCGGGGAGCGTGGATAACAAGTGGATACCTGTCTACAATGCTGATGCAGAGGAGGTGGCGGCAAAGCTCAATGAAATCGTCAATGCTAGTCAGGAGACAAATACCTCAGCTCGTGTGACGACGAATGCACCGAGGGGGAATACCCCACAGATACCAGGTCAGAATGCCGCAGGGGGCAATAACGCTGCTAATAATGTAGCTGCAGGGGAAACAATTCCTGTGTTAATTGTCGCTAATGCCCGTTTAAATAAAATTTTTGTCAGAGGTCGTAATGTTGACGTGCTCTTTGTTGAGGGGCTTATTAGTGAGTTTGACATGCCAACGAGTCAGGTAAGTGAGCTGGATAGGCAGCTTAACTTCATGATAGCTGGGGACTTCTTCGATGTAGCCGTGCAGGCGCTAGAGGCTCTTAATAGTGCGTCCAGAGACCCCGGAGCAGCAGGCGCAGGTGCTACTGGCCGAAATCAGAATGCAGGTCAGCAAAATAATAACCAAAACAGAGGAGGTGATAATGGCGCTGATGGAGTAAGCCGTTTTGATGTTAATTCTGCTCCTCAGGCAGCCTCGGTGGGTAAGTCATTCATCGTTGCTGATAATGTAGCAAACCGCATCTTTGTCTCAGGACCACCTGAGAGCATACGTGTGGTTTCAGATCTTATCGATAAGCTCGATACTCGCCCACAGCAGGTCTATATCTCATCGATTATCGGTAAGGTGACTCTGGGAGAGAATAACGAAACAGGGTTCAACCTAGGCTTCCTCACCAATGACCTAGCAGGTGGATTTAATAACAATGGACTAGTAGACCCAGGTTCTATTACAGACGCCTCATCTACAGATGGAGCTAACCTCTCAAACTTAGCGACACTGTTATCTGGAGGTGGTTTGAATGTCTATGGTGCCTATAGAAACTTAACGGCAACACTCGTAGCCCTTCAGGCGAAGTCTGATTTCAATGTGATTGCCACACCTTCTGTCTACGCTTCTAATAACACGGTAGGAGTGCTCTCTTCCGGTCAGCGAATCGCGGTTCCTACCAATACGATTACTACAGATACAGGTTCCCAGAATACCAATATTGAATTCCGTGATGTGTTGTTGCAGCTAGAAGTAGTGCCTTTGATTAATTCAGATGATGAGGTGACATTGAATATTTCGATTCTTAATGAAGACGTTCAGGGCTTCCAGCTCATCGACGGTGAACAAATCCCAACGATTGTGACCGAGTCGATCGAGACGACGGTCAGGGTGGCAAATGGTGCTGCTGTGGCACTCGGTGGATTGATCACAGAGGACGAGACGTCGAGTAGATCTGGGGTTCCTGTGTTGAGCAGTATTCCTGGTATTGGTAGATTGTTTCGCCGTGAGAGTAAGTCGGTTACTCGCCAAGAGTTACTTGTTTTCATCCAGCCAACCATCGTAAATGACCTCGCATCACACAAGGCTCTACAAGAGAGCGTGAAGCGGAAGTTTGATGTTGCTGCGGCTATGGATGAGGCGGCTTTAGGCGGTGTGTTACCCACTCGCGAGGAGGCAGAGGGCGCTCGCGTAGATCGCTCTGAACAGAATGCACCGACACGCCAGCTAGACTTCGGCCCTGATCCAAGTAAAACCAAGCGAGTGAAGAGGTCTTGGCGTAGTAGTCAGTTCCGCTAGTTTCTGGCTAGTGTCTGAATAGGCCGTGCAGACAGAGAGTCTTTTTTTATGAAGCGAACAGTTGTCATTAACGTGGTAGGCCTCACAAAGGGGCTTATCGGCAGTCACACGCCTGCTATTAGAGCATTTAAGGAGAAGGGGAGCATTTCGTCTTTTCAACCTGCTTTCCCAGCGGTTACCTGCACCGCGCAGTCGAGCTACCTGACAGGTAAGAGTCCTCGTTCCCACGGGATCGTAGGTAATGGTTGGTATGACCGCGAGTCTGCAGAGGTGAAGTTCTGGAAGCAGAGTAACCATATCGTTCATGGAGAAAATATCTGGGATAGCCTACGTAAGGAAGGCGCTGGTGTGAGCTGTGCGCAGATGTTTTGGTGGTATAATATGTATTCTACGGCTGATTGGTCAGCTACCCCTAGGCCACTTTACCCTGCTGATGGCAGAAAGTTCTTTGATATCCACACCCAGCCGATGGAGTTGCGCGAGCAGATGAAGGCGGAGCTAGGAGACTTTCCTTTCGCCTCTTTTTGGGGGCCAGCAGCGGGCATTGGCTCTTCAGTATGGATTGCTAAAGCCGCGATGTGGATCGAGCAAAAGGAGGAGCCAACACTGAACTTCGTCTACCTGCCCCACTTGGACTACTGCCTGCAGCAATATGGGCCTGATGCTCCAGAGGTGATACCCGAGCTCAAGGCTATTGATGAGGTTGTCGGCGAGATGATAGATTTCTATCAGTCACGTAATGTAGAGGTAGTTATCCTTTCTGAATACGGGATTTCACAAGTCAGTCGAGCGGTGCATCTTAACCGTGTATTTAGGAAGAAAGGCTGGATTCAAGTGAAGGATGAATTGGGTCTAGAGACACTTGATTGCGGTGGTTGTCGCGCGTTTGCCGTGGCTGATCATCAGGTTGCTCACGTCTATGTTAATGATGAGTCGATACGAGCTGAGGTTCTCGCATTATTACAAGATCTCGATGGGGTGGAGGAGGTGCGTATTCCTGCTGAAATATGGGCAAATGATGATGACTCCGTAGCCGTTGCGCGTGCGGGTGACTTCATTGCCGTTGCTGAGCCAGATGCATGGTTTACTTATTACTTCTGGGAGGATGATGCGAAGGCACCCGACTACGCTCGAAGTATCGATATTCATCGAAAGCCGGGGTATGACCCTGTAGAGCTCTTTCTCGACCCTACTCTAAAGTTTCCTAAGTTGAAAATAGCGAAGTTTTTGCTCAAAAAGAAACTTGGTATAAGAGGTTTAATGGATGTTATCCCTCTTGATTCCTCCTTGGTGAAGGGGTCGCACGGCCGCGACAATGTGGCTGAATCTGAGCAGCCTGTCTTCATTTCTGCTAGCCCTAGGGTGGTTACCTCTGCGGAGGATGTTTTCAGCTGTATTGAGGGAATCGTAAAAAGTGGGGACAAAAACCACTAAAGGAGGCATTATTTAACTAGACCCGAAGCACTACAATGAAGAAGTCACATCCAGCTCCCAACAGCCAAGCAGCTCAATGCAGCGCTCAATGGCGGCATTGGATTCGTGACAATAGTGCTCGCCTCTTCAGTTATGCGCGTCAGCGCAGCTCTAGTCGAGAGGATGCTGAGGATATGATTCAAGATGCCCTTATTAGACTGTGGCATTACCAAGAAGAAAGAGATAACGTGGCTCCAGACCTAGCGCTCGCATACTCAGTGCTACGTTTTGTCGCCATGGATCATGGCAAAAAGCTGGGTCGAAAAAAGCGCAAGGAAGAGGCTGTGATCTACCTTCACGATCAGGATGATCTCTGGCTAGATACCAGCTCCGAGAGCGATGAAGAAGGGGAGATTCTAAGACTCGCCGTCAGTGAGCTCGGTGATAAGCTACGTGAGGTCGTTACTTTGAAAATATGGGGAGGGCTGACGTTTGCCCAAATAGCTGAGAGCATGGCTATCTCGCCCAATACAGCAGCATCTCGGTATCGATACGCCCTTGAGCAGCTCGATCGTAAATTAGAAACAATAAAGGAGGAGCGTTATGGATAAGTATCGTGCTATGGAGGAGAAGCTTCATCGACTTGTGCCTGTAGCTCTGAGTAGCAAGGCGCAGCAACGTATGGAAGACACTATCGATGATCTAATCGGTGTCGATCATGAGTTTGAGGCTGCTGCAGTCGCGAAGCTAGCTGTATCTGAGCCTGTATTTAGTGGCGCTTTTAGTCGTATCTTTTCGACCTTATCTGATGGGCTGCTTCAGCCTAGAGTGATGGCTAAGGCGGCTTTGATCATCGGGGTTGTTACGCTTAGTGTTTTAGTGATGAGATCCCAATCAGATACTGATAGGATTACTTTAGCTCATGTCGGAATTTCAGGTGAAGACTCCGAGCTGCTTTTACTAAGTTCGGTAAGCCATGTTGAGGGGATTGAGGATGACGGTGTTATCTATCCTGACGATGGCACAGCTCCGCATTACCGTTACCGTTATAAAGTGCTTCACGAAGATGAGGTCGTTGATGCTCTTACCGGCACGGTGGTGACTGTTCTTCAGCCAAGCTACGAGGTTGTGACTATCCCCCAAAAAATTTACTAATCAATGGCCATGAGTTATTACAGTTACAAGCTTACAGCTCTTTTTTTAGTGCCGATGATGTGTGCAATGGGCACGCTCTATGGCGCGCCTGAGGACTCTGCTACGAGTGTCATTATCGAGCTTAGTGCTGAGTCCCATATTGAGGGTAATGGCGCGGCCGAACCAATCCCGACTGAAGAGATATCAAGTCAGCAAACTTCAGAAAAAGCCGTTCAGCTAGGTGTCACTCTAGGGAAACCTAGTGCTGACCTTTATGCTCAGCTTCCGCTACTGACGCGCGGTGGCGGCTTTATTTTAAAAAGTATCAAGACTGAGAGCTCCGCAGAAAAAGCAGGGCTCAGGCCGATGGATGTCATCTGGAAGATCGACGGGCAAATTCTGATCAACGAAGGTCAGTTAGCAGTGCTGCTATCGCTCCATAAGCCGGGTGATATGGTGGAGATTGATTGCTTTCAGGGAGGGATCCATCAAAAAATATCAATGAAACTCTACCCATCTGCGGGTAAGTCAGCTGTAACTTATAGTGAAAGAGTAAATTTTTCATCACCTTCGGGTGGCAACTTGGACAATGAGTTTCCTATCCATGTCGTAAGCTACGAAAATAGAAGCGTGATGATTAAGGATGAAAACGGAACAGCCACACTCAAAAAAGATAATGATCGGAAGGTATTAGTGATTACCACATCCGAAGGGGATGAGCTCTACCGTTCTGATATTAGTGGCGCTAATGAGGCAGGTAAATGGGCGACTATCCCGCAAGCTTGGAGGCGTAAAGTTCCTATATTAAAGCGTTCTTTAGAAAAAACAGAGTCATTGAGGGGCTTGCCTCGCGTGCGCCGAGTGCCAACGAGAAAATCGACCCGCACAACCGACTCCGAGTAGGTATTGTTATATCGAATTCATTCTGATAAAATTCATTTGCCAGAATGATAGAATAAAGTTGCTATTTAGCGTGGTTCTTTCCATGGTGCGCGTATGCATCCAGACGTAGCGAAGCTTGTAGAAGCGGGGCGAATCCCGCAAGCTGTGGGGGAGAGATTATCAGAGATATCTCCAGAGAAATTTTGTACACATAAAACATGGGGCGCCGGTAAGGTGAAAAGTTGGGACTTGCCTGGAGGTAAGGTAGTCATTGACTTTGAAAAACAGCCTAATCAAGAGATGGCTCTCAAGTTTGCGCTCCAAAAAACAGAGAAACTTGAAGCCGATCACTTCAGTGCTCGCAAGCTTGACGGTATTGATGAGCTTCGTGCCCTAGTCGAAAGCGATCCTGCTGAGCTAGTCAAGCGCACTCTAGAAAGTCATGGCGGCTCAATGATGCTCGACCAGCTTGACCGTGAGCTTTGCGGCAGCGTTGTGCCTGAAGAAGGTTACAAGAAATGGTGGGAGCGCGCGAAGAAAGCACTCCGTGAAAAGCATATCTTCACCGTGCCAAGTAAGCGCACAGATCCACTCGTTCTTCGTGCTGAGACTCTCAGCCCTGCTGACATGCTCGTATCAGACTTCATGGATACGAGAGACACCAAGCTTAAGGTGAAGGCTCTTGAGAGCATTCGTAAAAAGCTACATGTGTTTGAAGATGACATTGATAAGCTCAAAGTCCTCATTGAGGGCATTAATTCTTTCTGCCAAAAAGGCCGTAAACTTCACCTCACTCTCGTGCTCGAATTCCTCGTTGCACGTGATGAGATCATCGAGCACTTTGACGGTATCGAGCTTGCAGACAGCGATCTTCGTCTAGCCGACGTTATTACCTCCGAAAATGAGAGCTTAGTTGAGAATCTGAAGGGGCGCTCTGCCGCTACTCAGCGTAATATCTTCAATAATTTCCCTAGTGCATTTGGTGATAGCTGGCCTACTGAAATGCTCCGTGTATTTGACGGCGTAGGTTCACGTGGTGTTACCGAGATCGCTCGCTACATGAATGAAAATGGAGCAGAAGAGACCTTTATCAATCACCTTAAGAAATCAATTGCTAACCGTAGCCTTGGACCAGACGCATTGATCTGGATCTGTCGTGAGCGTATCAAGTCAGCGTCAGATATATTTGGCTTCGAGACGGGTAATTCCATCATCAATCTACTTGATCGTGACCACGTATCCGATGGCCCTAGTAAGAGCACTCGCCTACGCACGATCCTTACCAGTGATAAGGCACTTATTTCTGACATCCTCAAGGATGCATCTGAGACAGAAGCTCGTCAGTTCGGGCGTAAGCTCTACGCTAGCCCAGTCTTTACCGATCTTGACCGCAAGTCACTCATGGCTCGCGTGATCAAGGCTCGTCCTGAAACACAGGATCTAGTATCAGGTGAGTTTGAGAAGAAGGTCGAAGGCGTAACCTCCTCTCAAGAGAGTATTGAGCGCCGTAAGAAAGAGCTCGATGAGCTCATCAAGGTGCGTATCCCTGAGAATGTCAAAGAGGTAGCGCTCGCTCGCTCCTACGGTGACCTTCGTGAGAACTTCGAATACCATGCAGCTAAACAAGTGCAGGCAATGCTGGGCAACCAGCGTCTACAGATGCAGAAGGACTTGGCCAGTGTGCAGCCTACGAGCTTCATCGGTGCTGACACTTCAGTGGTCAGCATGGGCACGATCGTCACACTCACAGATGAGAGTGGTAAAGAGGTCGTCTACACCATTCTCGGTGCATGGGACTCAGTTCCTGATAAGAACATCGTTTCTTACCTTTCTGATGTTGCTGTTTCGCTCCTCGGAGCCAAGCCTGGTGACGAGCTCAACGTTCGAGACCTAGAAACTGAAATCGACTGTAAACTGAAAGTGCAGAAGATCGAAGCATACGCTAAGTAACACGAACAAACCCTTTAATTTAAGCGACTACGATTTATCTTAGTCGCTTTTTTTTAACGATAACCTATCAATTACACAATATTAAGAATTTATGTCTGAAACGATAATTACTAACATTATTGGCCGCGAGATCATTGACTCACGCGGAAATCCCACTGTTGAAGTGGATGTTTACCTTGCTGGTGGTGGCTTTGGTCGCGCAGCTGTGCCATCTGGTGCTTCAACTGGTGAGCACGAGGCGTGTGAGCTTCGTGACGAAGATGCTAAGCGCTACCT
>JALZUH010000137.1 GCA_023301645.1 Akkermansiaceae bacterium | reverse complement strand
CAGGCGATGGTGAAATGTGCGCGAAAATGCAGATAAAGGAGCCTCTCAAAGATGATCCTGAGAGGATGTTTGGATTTGATGTTTGGATTGAGTCAGGTTTTTTACTATGGAGGGAGGTATGCCGCGTATTTTACTCGTTGAGGATGAGACATCGATTGCTGATACTTTGATCTATGCTCTAGAAACTGAGCGTTTTGAGGTGTCCCATGTAACTACTGGACGAGAGGCTCTGGGCTTGTTGGCGGCCAGTGATGATGAGGGTTGCTTTGATTTGGCGATTCTTGATGTTGGCCTGCCAGATATGTCGGGTTTTGACCTATGTGGTGAGATCAGAAGATACTCTCAGCTCCCTGTGATATTTCTTACTGCGCGAGATTCAGAGATAGATCGTATACTGGGACTAGAGCTAGGTGGTGATGATTACGTGACGAAGCCATTTAGCCCGCGTGAGGTGGTGGCGAGAGTGCGCGCGATTATGCGTCGCGCTCAGGCTAGTGAGTCGTCGAAGGGTGAGCCTCGTTCTGAGATTCATACTGAGGGGCATTTGCGTCATGATGCGGCTTCGATGCAGGTGAGCTTTCACCAGCAGCCATTGGTTCTTACTGCTCATGAATATAAGCTGCTGGTGGCACTGATGAGTCAGCCGGGTAGGATTTTTACGCGTGAGCAGCTGCTGATCAAGGCCTGGGATGATCCTGCCTCAGCGATGGATCGAACGGTAGATGCTCACATTAAGTCCCTGCGTGCTAAGCTTCGCTCTTGTAGTGAGAACGGGGATGACCCGATTGAAACGCGGCGTGGCTTAGGCTACACGCTTAACCCTGACGTGCGCTCGTAGTAGTGAGGCTGCCAGTCGTCATTGACCCTTTTATTTGATAAGCTTGTGAGACTTACCCGCGTTACTCTAGCTGCCTTGGCGTTGGTCATTGGCTTAGGCTTTTATCACTTAGTTGTTTACCTGCTCGATGATGTCGATGCGCAGACGTTTCAAGCCACTGAGGAGGTGATGGTGGATGCGGCGCATGTGATAGCCGGCATGCTTGAGGGTGAGCTTGCAGATGGGGCTCTGAATAAGGAGGTGTTGAAATCAACGTTCTCTCATGCAGGTGAGCACGTGATTTCGGCTCGAATTTATCAGCATTTAAAAACCTCCATAGGCCTGAATGCCTATCTTACTAATCAAGATGGGGTAGTGATCTTCGACTCTGCCTACCCTGAGCGAGAAGGCATGGACTATTCCCAGTATAATGACGTCAGAAGGACCCTGCAAGGCGACTACGGCGCTCGCTCGTCGCGCTCAGAGGAGGGTGATGACTTAAGCTCAGTGCTCTATGTGGCAGCACCCATTAGGTCAGATCGAGTGGGTAGGGAGATCATTGGTGTTCTCACTGTTTATAAATCACAGAAGGATGTGCTTTATTTTATCACACACCGAAGAAATGACATTTTACTCGCGACCTTGTCGATTGGTGGCGGGATTATCCTACTGACGGGAGCGATCTTTATCTGGCTGTTTCAGCCTGTGGGAAAGCTAACCAACTACGCGCAGTCGATTAGTCGAGGTGAACGGCAGACGATGCCAAAGCTAGGCAGGGGAAGGGAGGTGAATACACTTGGTAAGGCGCTACATGATATGCGCGAGACCCTAGAAGGGCGCAGGTATGTGGAGAATTATATTTCCTCACTGACTCATGAGCTAAAGAGTCCGCTAGCTGCCATTAAGGGCTCGGCCGAGCTTCTTGGTGAGGACATGCCTGCTGAGCAGAGGCAGAAGTTTTTGGACAATATCCTCAAGGAGACTCATCGCAGCGAGAGCTTGGTTAGGGATTTATTGCAGCTTGCTGAGCTAGAGCGGAAGCCGTATCTAGAGAAGCAGCGCAGGCTCGATCTAGGGGAGCTCTGCCGCGAGGTGTGTGAGGAGGTGAAGCCTCGTGCCGTGAGTAAGGGCGTCAAGCTAGAGCTACTGGTAGCTGATGGTGTAGAGCTCAATGGAGATGCGATGATATTGAAGCTCGCGCTGGGTAATTTACTAGAAAATGCACTGAGCTTTTCGCCCAATGGGGGGAAGGTATTCGTGCAGCTTAGCCGCGCGGAAGGAGCAGAGGGAGTGGCGAAAACTGCCGAGATAAGTGTCGCAGATGAGGGGGCTGGACTGCCTGATTATGCAGTTGGTCGGGCATTCGAGCACTTTTACTCACTACCTCGCCCCGATAGTAGCTATCAAGGGACGGGCTTAGGCCTGCCGCTGGTTTTGGAGGCAGCGCGGCTGCATGATGGTGACGCGACCATTGAGAATAGAGCTGAAGGGGGCTGTATGGCGAAGCTAGTATTGCCAGTAAGCTGAAGGTGTGTGACTTCGGCATGATCGCGAAATAAAATAAGAGCTGGTGATATGGGGTATTGGCGTTATAGTATTTGTTGAATTCCTTGACAGCCTTCCCCATTATCATGAATCACCGCTTTTTTACCACCCTAACCATTCTTGCTTTCTCCCTAGTCACTAGTGTTTCTGCACAGCGATCTGCGTTTAATAACGATCCCGAAGTGGTCTATCTCGCTGACCATCTCAGTGAGCCTGTCATCATGCTTACGGCGTCACCCACCGATGTCTATGGTGATAAGAAGGCGAATAGAAGGCTGGGTGCCTATGCTAAGGATACCAAGCTCGAGCTTTTAGCCATCGGTAAGCACGCCTATCAGGTGAAAGGACAGGGGCTGCACTCGGTAATTACAGGCTGGGTGAATCCGAAGCTCCTTGCTTCTAAGGATAAGGATTTCATTGCTAACTTTAAGAAACTCTACGAGCGCCAATTAGCGGTCCAAGAGCTGATTGATAATGAGGATGTAGCCATTGGTATGACTCTGAAGGAAGTCTCATCATCACTAGGTGAGCCTACGGAGACAACGGTGAAGCAGACCCGCGAGGGCATCACAGGAGACTGGTCATATATCGTGAAGGAGGAGCAGAAGCATTACCGCTATGTTTATGGTATTAATGGGCAGGTCTTTCGCCAGCTTAGCCATGTGACGACAGAGGAAAAGCAAAGCACGACTTTGGAATTTGAAAACAGTGTGGTCACTGCCATCACACGGAAGAAAAATAATGGGGCGCAGGATGTGAAGATCGTCCCTGTTCCTGTCCACTATAGATTCTAGTGCCTATCTTAGCAGTGGAGCTGCATCTAGATACAGTTGATCGTTGACTTGATCGAGGCTCTGCTAGGGCGGCTTAATTATGACTTTGGGTCAGGTTGGGCCTTTGTCTTCACCTGCACCTTCGGCTGGGGCTTTTTGTGATACTTAGACTTGGGCTTGCTTCGGTGCTCTCCGAAGTATTTCTCACTGCGGTATCGAAGCCAGACGCGCAGGGTTTGAGGCACTTTTTCTCGCTGCTCTTTGGTGAGGGTTTCATAGAGCTCGATTGCCTTTTGGCGTTCGCCACGGCAGGCTCGATTATTATGAGCGTCCCAGTAGCTGCGCGCCACTCTGATACGGCGGCAGACTTCTTTGAGGAGTGCTTTGCCCGCGAGTGGTGCTTGATTGGCTTTTTTCTTCGCGGGCATAGGGAGGGGGCTTTTTTACGCCTCAGTCTTGTTCTGAGCTGCTTTGCTGAGGCTTTTTGCGATGAGCTGCTTCAGGCTGAGTCCTTGGACAGAGATGGAGAAAATGACGATAACATAGGTGACCAGTAGGATGACATCACGTATTTCGCCCAGACTTGTGGGGATGGCGAGGGCGAGGGCTACTGAGATACCTCCGCGAATCCCCCCCCATGTGAGAATCTTCGTCACACCAGGGGTGAAGACTCTCCATCTACTGAGGATGACCACGGGG
Organism: Akkermansiaceae bacterium; assembly: GCA_023301645.1. Taxonomy (GTDB): domain Bacteria; phylum Verrucomicrobiota; class Verrucomicrobiia; order Verrucomicrobiales; family Akkermansiaceae; genus Oceaniferula. Next base: position 1,836 of record JALZUH010000137.1, on the reverse strand, counting down.
ATCGATACCGCGATGTAGCGAGCTGCAAGGGTGATCGGGATGAGGATGAGGGCGGCCAGTAGCACAGTCAGGGAGAAATCGAGCACGAAGATTTCGATACCAATAAGGAGGAAAAGCACGGCATTGAGTATCTCGTCGATGAGTTCCCAGAAGGTATCGGTCTGGATTCGAGTGTTCTCGCTCATGGCTTCTTCGCGTCCTTGATTACCGATCATGAGACCCGCTACGACCATGGCAAGGGGGCCACTCATGTGCATAAACATAGCGAATCTGTAGCCGGCGGTGACGAGGGCTAGTGTGATGAGCACTTCCACATGATAGTTATCGATGGACTTGAGTAATCTGTAGCAGATGTAGCCGAGAACTCCGCCGATGATGATACCTCCGCCTGCTTCTGTGATGAAGAGCATGGCGATGTCGCCAGCTCCGTGAATACCGTGATCACCAGCAGATGCTCCCACACCTGCAATGCCGAGCAGGGCGAGGTAGACGACGACACCGACGCCGTCATTGAAGAGGGATTCACCAGTGATTTTTGTTTCTAGTGATTTAGGGGCACCCACTGTTTTCAGGATGCCGAGCACGGCTACGGGGTCAGTGGGCGAGATGAGGGCTCCGAAGATAAGGCACCAAATCCATGGCATTTCGATACCAAAGGCTCCAAAGAGGTAGTATGAGCTGGCTCCGATGATGAAGGTCGATGTGATGACCCCGAAACTGGCCATAATACTGACGAGTCGACCCTGTTTCTTGAGCTCATTAAGATTCACATGAAGTGCTCCAGCAAAGAGTAGGTAGCTGAGCATGCCATTCATGAGCGCTTCATTAAAGTCGATGCCCTCGACGAAGGTTTCAATCGTGTCGGTAAGCCCCGCAGAAAACTGGCCGATACCAATGATGATAAGGCTCATGATGAGGCTTATAAGCATGATGCCAATAGTGGTGGGAAGCTTGATCCAGCGGTGATTGGTATAGGAAAAAAGAGCGGCTAGGGTGAGTAGGATGGCTGAGATGTCGAGTAATTCCATAAAGCTAAACCTCTCTGTAGGAGGTGTCGCTATGATGCAGCACTGAGGGAGTGCAGCAAGGGTTCATTCTGAATAAAAGTAGGCGGGGCTGTGAAAGTGGGCGTTTTTATTGGAAATGGTCGATGAAAAAAGTGTGGTGCAGAAAGGCGTTCTTGACAATTTGCCCTGTCCTAACAATGGATAAGGACTCCTTTCATTACCCCTTATTTATGAATCAAGTTCGCCTCTTTATTATTGTTATTAGTCTCGTGCTCAGTGGTTGGCTTCTAGCCGCATTCTTTACTGAAATGGATCACCCAGAAGACGAGGTGAACGTTCCGACAGCTCAGTGAGAGGTGGCGCGAAAAATAAATGACAAGCATACAATCAGCTTGTGGGCATTGAATGCTAACACGTAACGACAATTGCCTTGTGGTAATGGAGTATGAAATATCAATTTCAAATTTGAGGCGATATTTTTTGCAATGCTTAGGCCCTCTAGTCGTAATATTAGCACCTTTGTTGGTAGTGCTCAAGATCGCGCCTTCCAATACGACGGCATAGGCAATCACCAGAAAGCAGCCAACAGCCTCAGGCTACCAGCTGCCAATAACTACACGGTAAATAGTCTGAATCAATACACAGCTTTAGCAGGTCTACCTACCCGCACCCATGATGCAGATGGTAATCTCGCCAGTGGTGCACTACCAGCTGATCAATCTGGCAGCTCCACCCTCATCTGGGATGCGGAAAATCGCCTTGTAGCTGTTACTAAGCTAGATAACGCCATTATCCGCTTCAGCTACGACTACCAAAGCCGCCGTATTAG
>JALZUH010000136.1 GCA_023301645.1 Akkermansiaceae bacterium | reverse complement strand
GAAGCCTGTCACGGCAAGCGGCTATAGTCTTACTGGTTTGGCTGCGGGTAACTATATTCTTTCCCAGCCAAGTGGACTAATAGGAAATATATTAGTGCCACCAGTTTTCAGCCTTGGTGATGTATTACCTGATGACTATGAAGACTATAGCCATGTTATAGATAGTTTTGTCTTTGCAGATGCGGCTATTGGGAGCTTGAAATGGCTTCCTGAATACAGTGAGGAATTAATAGACCTTATTAAGCTTGAACAAGATCCTGATAGCACACTTAGTGACGAGCAGAGGGTGCGACTCAATGAGCTTCTTGAGTCAGCATCTAGTGATATAGCACCTCTTATAACATCTTCTAAATAACCTCATGATCAAAACGATAACGGCCACCTGTATGGCTCTTATAGCGGTTGGTGCGTTACAAGCACAGGACTTTGAAACGATTGCTCCTAAAGAAATCGAAGTTGAACCTGTAAGGCTGATGTTGCCAGCTTCGGATGATACTTCAATCTTTGGTGATGACGAGTCGGTGATTATACCGTCTCTTGCTGGTTTGTTTTTTCACGGTAACCCTGATTCGATAAGTATAACGGCTGAGGTTAATGAAAGTGGTTTGTCTTTAGTAGATGGCTCTGAGATCATGAGAAAGAATGCTTTTGTCATGATGATGAATGGCTATATCGGTAAGTCCGTAAGCATGAGATTATTATCCCAGCTGAAGAGAGATATTGTTCTTTTCTATAGGGAGAATGATCGGCCTGTAGTTGATGTAGTTCTTCCAGAACAGGATGTGACAAATGGTGTCATTCAGCTCGTAGTTATTGAAGCTGTTCTGGATAAAAAGAGCGTGACGGGTAATAAGTATTTCTCCGAGAAGACATTGCTTCGTCAGCTGACTATTCAAGAAAAAGAAACAATCAGTGCGACTAAGCTCTTGTCCGATATGGACTGGATTAATAAAAACCCTTTTATAAGAGCTCAGCCAATTTTTGCTCCTGGGAAGACACCGTTTACTACAGATGTGATCTTGAAGGTTGATGATCAGTTTCCATGGAGATTTTACGTGGGCTATGAGAACACTGGTAATGATCTGACTGGTGAGGATCGATACTTGGCCGGTTTTAACTGGGGGAACGCCTTTGGCCTTGGCCATCAGTTAAACTATCAGTATCTCATCGCTGAAGATTTTAGTCAGCTGGGTGCTCATTCTTTTTCTTATAAAATACCTAATGTGAATAAAAGCCAGCTGGAGATATATGGAAGTTTCACCTCTACCGAGGTTGAGGCTTCTCCTTTTTCAACAGAGGGCGAGAGTGCTGAGCTGGGTATTCGTTATGTAAAGGAGCTCTCTCCTGTGGGAGGTTTTACAAGGCAGGCTTATGCGAGTTTTGCATGGAAGAGTTCAGAGAATGCACTGGAGTTTGGTTCTGTTCCGGTATCTGCACAGGAGGTTCAACTTGGGCAATTCGAGTTAGGTTACAGGGCACAGAAGAGGGGAGTTGGCTATTCGTTCAATACTGACTTAGGTATCGTCTCGGGTGTGGGTGGTATTTTTAGTCAATCAGATGATGATGCTTTTGATGCAGTGCGTGCTGGGGCTGATAGTAATTATAATTATTTGAAATTAAGGCTCAATTATGTGAGGCGATTACCTCGTTTCATGAGTTTCGAGTCAAAGGTAAGGGCTCAATGGAGTGCTGATCGATTGCTATCGAGTGAGCAACTTAGCGTAGGAGGTTTTCATTCGGTTCGGGGGTATAATGAGCGTGAATTCGGCCAGGTGGATAATGGCTTTATCTGGGGAAATGAGCTGAAGTTCAAACCCGTGAGATTCCTCAAGGATACAGGCTATCAAGGGCAAGTTCAGTTCCTCGTGTTTTCAGATTACGCTGTAGTTACTGGGCACGGTAGCCAAATCAGCAGAGATGATGGATCATCAGTGAATACTGGGGTTTTGTGGTCTACAGGTGTAGGCGCTCGCCTAGCTGTGTCTGATCATGTGACGATTAGAGCTGACTACGGCTGGCAATTACGCGAAGCGGGCTCTGATAATAATGGCCGATTCCATGTCGGCGTAGTGGCAAGCTTCTAACTTTCTTTAATCTATTAAACTTATTTATAATTATGAAAACAATACCAACATTGATTATGGCGTTGAGCTTGAGCTCGAGCCTTTTCGGACAAGAAAACAAGCCAGTGGCTCTGGATCTGGCACCTGATATGCGTGACAATGCTTCATCCGGAATAGCTTACCTCAAGGGGAAGCAGTTGGCTTTAGAGCTTTTGAAAGAGGGTTATACAGTCGAAGATTTTTCTATCGCTGCGATGCAGAAAGGTTTTGCAGAAGCTCTTTCTCTGAAAGACTCGACTGTGAAGCATGCTGACTTTCAGGTTGCTGTTAGTCTAGCGAAGGCCAAACTACAGGAGCGTGAACTTAAGCTTGCTAAGGTAAATGTCGAAGCCTCAAAAGCGTGGCTAGTTGAAAATGCTAAGAAAGAAGGTGTGAAAGAGACAGCTTCTGGCTTGCAGTATAAGGCTGTGAAGAAGCTTGAGCTGAACGATTCAGATAAGATCGAGCCTGAGGCAGAGAATGTGAGGTATTTTATTACTTACCAAAGCGCGAATAAAGATGGAGTTGTATTCGAGCAGTCTCCAGCAAAGAAGCTAGTGGGTGTGGGAGAGAATCTTCTTCCTGGCTTGGCAGAGGCTTTAGACCTTATGGCTATAGGTGATCACTGGCAGCTCTATATGAAGTCTGAGCTTGCTTATGGCGGTCGCCGTGTAGGTGCTGCTCTTGAGCCGGGTAGTATTGTTATTATGGATGTCGTTCTTGCAGCTATTAAGGCGCAATAGTTTCATAAGCTTCAATAGTTTA
>JALZUH010000135.1 GCA_023301645.1 Akkermansiaceae bacterium | reverse complement strand
GCTGAGTCTCTGAAATCTGGCTCTGGTATGAGCTGGCTAGTGGGCACTGGTTCCACCGGTGGTGCTCTTGTTTAGCTGGAGTTACCTCGTCTAGCTGATTTTAATAGGCAATGCCAGAATATGGCTGTTTGCTGATGGAGTTCGTGGGGGAGCTGTGAGTTGGGGCGTGAGGGATTGGGTTTATATTCTACCTATCTACTTTGATTGATTGGGGCGATTCCACCGAGGTTTTTGATTTTTCCTGCATACTAACGGTCTTTTGCTCGTAGGTTTTTTTGGGTGGCTGTTTCTTTGGGGTCTGCATTTGATACTTCAATGGCTTGTCATCGCGGTCTTCTTAGCCTATGTAGCTCTTATGTCTGCCGAAATGGAACATACAGTAGCCTCTAGCGCCACGCTTGAGGGAACCTCCCTTCACACGGGCGAGAAAGTCACACTTACCATTCAGCCTGCTCCTGCGGGACATGGCTTTAAGTTTCGCCGTGTTGATTTAGATGATCAGCCCTTTATCGACGCTGATGTGGATAAGGTTCAGACAGTGGAGCGCGCGACGACTTTAGCTGAAGGATCTGTCAAGGTTCATACCGTAGAGCATGTGCTTTCAGCACTTTGTGGTATGGGCGTGGATAACGCGATTATTGAAATGGACGCTAATGAGCCGCCTATCGGTGATGGCTCATCTAAGCCTTTTGTAGAGCTCATCAAGCAGGCTGGTATTGTCGCACAGGATAAGGTGCGCAAGGTCTACGAGGTGCGTGAGCCGATCCATATCGAAACAAAAAACGGCTCCCTTGTTACTATTGTGCCGGATAAAAAATTCCGCGTATCAGTGACCAATGTAGGTCCTGATGGCAGATTTACTCAGTTTTTCTCCAGTGAGATTAACCCTGAAGTTTATGAGAAGGAAATCGCCCCAGCGCGCACGTTTGTCTACTACGAGGACGTAAAACCACTGCTCGATAAAGGTTTGATCAAAGGTGGTAGCCTAGAGAACGCCGTGGTTGTTCGCGGTGAAGAAGTGATGAGCAAGGAGCCAATGCGCTTTGATAATGAATTTGCCCGTCATAAGGCGCTCGATGTTGTGGGTGATCTTATGCTCAGCGGTAAGCGTATCATGGGTCATGTTATCTGTGTGAGACCGGGACACGGGCCTAATACCGAGATGGCGTCGAAGCTGAAGGGTAACTACATGAGCATGCGCACGATGGTGCCGCCGATTGTGATTCCTGAGGGCGAGGCTGTGCTCGATATTAATGATGTGATGAAGATTCTCCCGCATCGCTACCCGTTCTTGATGGTTGATCGTATTGTTGATTTCGAAGGTGATAATAAGTGCACCGGTATCAAGAATGTGACGATGAATGAGCCGTTCTTCCCAGGCCACTTCCCAGGTCACCCGATCATGCCAGGTGTGCTACAGGTGGAGGCGATGGCTCAGGTCGCGTCGATCCTACTACTGCGCAAGCCAGAGAATCACGGTAAGATTGGATACTTCATGAGTGTCGATAAGGTAAAGTGGCGTAAGCCTGTCCTGCCTGGTGATACGCTCTTTATTGAGGCTGAGATCATCAAGATTCGCCGCAGCATGGGCTCTGCTGTCTGTCGCTGTATCGTGAATGGCGAAGTAGCCTCATCTGGTGAGCTTAAGTTCGCATTGATCGATCAGTAGGATATTATCTTTCCCTTATTTCTCTTTGTTCACTTCTTCTTGATTGACCACTTATGATTCATCCAACTGCAGTTATTGACCCGGCGGCTACGGTCGCTGATGATGTGGAAATCGGACCCTACTGTGTCGTCGGTGCTAATGTCACCATCGGCTCTGGTAGCGTGCTGAAGTCGCATGTGGTCATCGAGGGTTATACGACGATAGGGGAGAATAATTTGTTTTACCCGTTTGCTGCAATAGGTCAGCTCACTCAGGATTTGAAATACGCAGGGGAGCCGACTTCACTGGTTATTGGTGATCGGAATACCTTTCGTGAGAACTGCACGGTGCACCGCAGCACCAGTGATGATTTGCCGACGACGATTGGTGATGATAATTTATTTTTGTGCTACTCGCATATTGCCCATGACTGCCAGCTAGGGAGTCATATTATTCTATCCAATAATGCGACTTTGGCGGGGCATTGCACAGTGGGTGATCACGTTATTATCTCAGGGCTCTCGGCTGTGCATCAGTTTTGCCGTATTGGTAAGCACTCCATTATTGGTGGCCTAACGAAGGTGATCCAAGATGTGTCACCCTTTATGATTATTGATGGTGCTGACGCTACGGTTCGCGGTGTTAATCTCATAGGTCTTCAGCGCAGAGGTTTCGAGGAGGTTAGCTGCCGCGCCCTGAAGAACGCCTATAAGAAATTGTATCTAAACAAGAAGGTCAATCTCGCTGAGGCAACCAACACACTCGCCGATTCTGAGTTGGGTAAGGAGGAAAATGTGGCGCATCTCATTGACTTCATTCGTAGTAGCGAGCGTGGTATTACCCGATAGGGTGTTTTTTTCCGAGAAGCCGAACTGTAGCCTTGACGGATAGAGGTGCATTCATGATCTTCGGATTTACCTATGACTACCCCACAAGATGCTCGCTCGTTCAAACGTGTAATTCTCAAATTAAGTGGAGAAGCACTCCGTGAAAAGGGGAGTCAGGATAATATTTCTCCAGAGATCGTAGAGCGCGTTGCCAAAGAGATCAAAAAGGCAGCGGAGCAAGACGTCGAGATCGCCGTCGTATGTGGCGGTGGAAACTTCTGGCGCGGAGCAAGTGCGAGCGCTCGCGGGATGGATCGTGCGACGGCTGATTACGTGGGCATGCTTGCCACAGTAATGAATGCTCTGGCACTTCAGAGTGCTCTCGAAGCAGAAAGTGTGAGCTGCGTGGTGCAGTCCGCCATCGAGATGAAGAACGTAGCCGAGCCATTCATCCGCCGTAAGGCAAATCGCCAGCTGACCAATAAGTCGGTGGTTATCTTCGCAGCAGGCACAGGTAGCCCATTTTTCTCCACAGACACAACGGCCGCACTTCGTGCCAGTGAGATGGGAGCAGACGCGATTATGAAAGCGACCATGGTAGATGGCGTTTACTGCTCTGACCCTAAGAAAAACCCTGACGCAAAGCGCTACGAGACAGTGACCTTTGACCAATGCCTCAGCCAGAAGCTCGAAGTCATGGACTCTACTGCATTTACTCTCTGCATGGATAATGATATCCCTATTATCGTGTTCGACATCGGCGGTGAGGGCAACATCACTAAAGCCCTAGCAGGCGAAGAGATCGGCACGATCATCCATAAGGGCTAATCATCCCCCTATCATAGACTTCTCCTAACAATCACTATCACTCACGATAACCAATCACTATACATATCATGGACCCAGAAAGCGCTACTTTAGAAACAGAAGACAAGATGCAAAAAGCCGTCGAATACGCAGTGCATGAATTTGCTGGTGTTCGCACAGGTAAGGCAAGCCCAGGTCTTGTTGAGAATATTGATGTGCATGTGCCGAGCTATGGTAGCTCGATGAAAATCAAAGGTCTGGCCATCATTACCGTGCCTGAGCCACGTATGATCATGGTGCAGCCATTTGACCCATCGACCACTAGAGACATCGAAAAGGCCATTATCGAGAGCAAGACAGGTCTCAACCCAGCCAATGAGGGCAAGCACCTCCGCATTCCTGTCCCTGAACTTTCTGAAGAGCGTCGTAAGGACATGGTCAAGCTCGTCAAAGGGCAGGCAGAAGATGCTCGCATCCGTATTCGTGGTATCCGTAAAGATGGCATGGACATGGCGAAGAAGCTCAAGAGTGACAACTCTCTCACCGAAGACGGCCAGCGCGACTTCGAGGCGAATGTTCAGGAGCTTACCAATAAATACACCAAAGAAATCGACACTCACCTAGCAGCGAAGGAAACTGAGCTCATGACTGTCTGATACCGTTCAGCTCATAGAGCACGGCCATCATAGATGGCCAAAACACACAGGTAACCCAGCCTCGGTTACCTGAAGAATTGGAGGAGTGGAGTTCATCTTGGTTCCATTTCCAATTCACTTATTTTTCACATAAGCTTCATCAAGCTTTCACATGACTAGTCCACGCTGGCTACGTCATGAAATACAAAACACTTCTTCTCCTCAGCGTTTGTTGGCTGCCTCAGATACAGGCGGAAACAGAACGCGAAATAGGTATCAGCTCAGCGGATAAGGCAGAGCTAAAAGTCAGCTACCCAAGCTTGCAAACATTAATAAGCACCCTAGGTGCTAAGGCTGAGACTCGACCTCAGAGTCCTCCTGTTGCCGCGACTATTCGTAATGTCAGCTATGATGTTGAGCTGAAATCAGCACAACAGATTGAGGTTGCCGCTCATTTTTCGACCAGTGTTTTTACCAGTAGCTGGCACTCGTTACCGATCCTGAAGCAAGGGGTGTCCATCCGCGAGATGGAGCCTGCTAATACGGTGATCATTGCGCACGAAGGGATGCTGTGCCTGCTTTCAGAAAAGGCCGGTGAATATGAGTTCTCATTAAAGTTTCTGATACCAGCCGAGGTCGATGGGGGCTTCCAGCTAGATTTTGTCAAGTCGGTCGCTAGCCAAATCCATCTCAAAAATACTGATGACTATGAGCTGTCGAATGCGTTGGGATTAGGTGATGGCAGCTACCTGCTACCTGCGGACGGTAGTGGGGTCAGAATGATACCGAAGAGGACGACTGCGGCCGCCGCCTCGTCATGGTCAGCTAATGTCAAGGTGCTCTATGTAGTAGCTGATGCTGAGCTACTTGCCCAGTCACGTATTCAGCTCACCGCGCAACAAGGGGGGCATGCTACGTTGGCTAATATAGACCTGCCTAAAGATGCTCGCGTGGTGGCTGTCTCGGGGCCGGATTTATCGAGCTGGAAGCAAGTCTCTAGTGATCGGCTTGAGATTCAATGGGGCACACACGGTATTAGTCGTAGGAGGCTCAATCTGACTTACAGTGTCCCTTTGCCTAATATCGATGAAACGTGGTCATTGGAAATGCCGCACCTTGCTCAAGGGCAAGAGACCAAAGGTCAAATTGCAGTGTATGTATCTCCTGAGCTGCAATTATCAGCCGTAGATAGCACAATGGTTGCAAGCCTTCATAGTGCTCCTGAATGGATGAAAGAGCGAGGGGATCCCTTTATCATAAACCTCGATGAAGCAGGTAGTGTAGATCTGAAGTGTAAGCGTTTATCACAGATCCAAACAGAGACAGCCATTATTCAAAATGCTGTCTTTAGGACTCAAATTGTCGCTGATGGCTCAACATTGAGTAATGGGCAGATTGTGGTCAATCATCGTTCTGCTGAGCCTATCACCCTGAAGCTACCTGCTGATAGCAGTATCCTCACCTGTAATATTGCAGGATCGCTGGCAAGCCCAGTGCTGCTGAGTGACGGATCACTTCAGCTCCACTTACCTAGCAAAACTAAATCCGACGGGCAGGTAACGAAGGTTAATATCTCATTCACATCCAAGCTCGAAGAAATCGAGCCTATCGAAGGAAAGCTGGCGCTGCTCCTACCCTCCACCAAGCACTTCATCCACGAGCTGGAGTGGTATATCACGATGCCTTCAGCTTACGAAGTCACCGCTCTGGAAGGGAATTTGGAATTTAGCCCGAAGCAGACAAAGGAGCCGCACACGATCTTGCTCACTAAGCAGCTCAGCCGAGATCAGGCAGCAAAAACAGACATCTTTTACCGTAAGAAAAACCTCTAAGGGTCCAATCATAGCAATCAATCAAATCGAACGACTACTCAACGAAATCATTTTATGAAAACGAACAAAATCAGCTTTAAGCAAATATTCTGCATCGGCATTATCTTCCTAGGTGCATCCTTCGCATGGATGGTGCTAGGGGGCGCACTCAGCACACGCACTGGCGAAGCCTGTCTGACAAGTAAAGCTGGCATTACCCAGCAATGGGGGCCTAGTCAGGGGCAGGCACATCCCGTAGCATGGTATCTCTCGCCCACAGGGAAGTTGGGCAAAAAATACATCCAGCCAAGTGCCAGTGACATTCAGGTCAAACTCCACTTCGACCCTAAGAAAAAGGGGCTTCATTGGAATAGAACCTATGAAGCAGAATTCGTCGCGACATATACGATTCCTAATACCACGCCGATCGATCAGACGGTCTACGTATCATTGACACTGCCCTCTGAGAAAAGTAGCTACACAAACTTTAGCTTCTCTCTGGGTGAAGATAACACCCAAGGCCAAACACCAAGGGATGGCAGTATTCAGCAGGCAGCTACGATACCAGCAGGTGAAGATATAACGCTGAAAATAGCCTACAAAAGTCGTGGTATCGATAGCTGGATCTATGAACTCAATGACATCGAGCGGGTAAGTGACTTCCACCTGCGCATGGAGACTGATTTTACGGATTATAATTTCCCAATGGGCACAAGCTCACCGACCACGAGGAAAGCAGGTCTAGAGAAGGACTCCTGGGAGTTCTACTGGCACTACCCCGATGTGATTAATCCTCAGCACATCGGTATGGATATGCCTAATGTGCTCAATCCCGGGCCAATTGCGGCACGGATTAGTTTCTTTGCCCCTGTCTCTCTCCTATTCTTCTTTGCGGTTATCCTTATTATTGGGGCGGTCAAAAAGATGAGCCTGCACCCGATGAACTACTTCTTCCTTGCTGCTGGATTCTTTGCCTTTCAGATTCTCTTTGTCTACCTCGTCGACCTACTGCCGATACATCTCGCCTTTTTGATCGCTTCGGTTGTGTCGCTAGTGCTCGTAGGCGGATATATCATCGCTGTTGGAGGACGTGCTCTGGCGAAGATTGCTCTCCCCGCACAGTTCGCTTACTTGATTCTATTTAGCTATAGCTTCTTCTTTGACGGACTTAGTGGATTAACGATCACGATAGGTGCGATTGTAACGCTGGGTCTACTCATGATCTATACTGCCAAGCTAG
>JALZUH010000134.1 GCA_023301645.1 Akkermansiaceae bacterium | reverse complement strand
AGTGCTGCTCCGATGCCCTTGATGTCACCTAGTTCATTGGCAGCCGCTTTTTTGACAATGTCGCCATCGTAGTTTCTTACCGTCTCGGCACCATTTCTGTAGGCGCGCGTTTTGAATGGGTTTTCGCCTTTGAGCTCGAGGAGAAGTGCTATTTCGTCCAGAACATCAGCGATTGCGTCACGGGTAATGGCCATTTTCTTAGTAGCGAGGCTTAAGTGTGAGCGCTTTGAAGTTGTAGTTGTCTTTTGGTGAGAAAAGCCAGCCTGGTTCCTTGGATACTAGCTCGTAGCCTGTGAGCATGAACTCAGGTAGAAGCTGATTAGAATTGATCTCGTAGGCACTCTCTCCTGTGTAGTAGCCCTTGATGCGGTATTGGTAGTTTTGGTCAAAACCGTAACGTTTGCCTTTTGGGCCCTCCTCAGGGAGACGGTCAGGGTTGAGTTTCTTACTCTCATTGAAGATGACGAGCTTAGCGCTATTGGCACTGTATCCGGGCTTACGGAGGTATCCCCAAAAACGAGTGTTCTTCACGTGGTAGCGTCTGCCGTAGTGGAAGTCGCCTTTAGGCTCTTGGGCGATCTGAGCTGCACGTGCGGACTTGGTAGGGCCTCCCATGTTACCAATACTTGCTCCACCTGTGGCTACTCCGCCTGTGCTACAGGAGTTAAGAAGGCATGGTAGAGTCAGGGCTATGCCAAGTAGAAGGTATTGGTGATGTTTCTGCATGCAGGGGAGATAAAACCGATATCGGGTAAATGACAATTTTAAATACACCTTAGATCATGTTGCGGGGGCGATTTGGTCAGTTATATGTGGGTGGGGTAGCTAGATTACTTGAGAGCTCTATCATCTCTGGAGTGATGAAGCTGCTCATAAAGAATAGGTTGCAAGCTCGTAGGAAGTGCTGAATCTAGAGACGTCATTTTTATGAAATAAGGCATTGTCATAACGGCGATGATGCGTATATTCGCGCCTCAATTCAAGGGGGCTGTAGCTCAGTTGGTTAGAGCAGAGGACTCATAATCCTTTGGTCCAGGGTTCGAGTCCCTGTGGCCCTACCTTTGAATTTCTGTTTGAGCTCACTTTACCTGTGAGTGATGAGATTTGTTTTATTTAGCCGTCTCTAGTTTTATGGCGACGTTTGGTTTGTCATTGGACATCATGAGCTTGAGCTCTCCACGCTCTTGCTCCTTCACCATCCAGGTTCCTGTAATACCAATGGATTCTATATCTTCGGGTTTTTCTTGTGGCAACATACGCAAAGGAGCCATGCCTGCACTGCGATATCCTGCAATCAGAATGCTTTTATCTGTCTCTCCGCGACGAGAGCGGGAACTTGCGGTGTTGGTGGTTTTTTTCTAATATGAGAACACTTGCAGGCTGCTCCATATCTGACTTGAGAGAATGACCTCGAATTTATACTGATGGAGCCTTGGTGATACGGTAGCTAGCTGCTCTCGCCCGAGAGGGGTGAAATGCTACTATCTGGAGCTGCTTACCATCTAATTAGCACATACTGATTAGATGGATATTAACGGGGGGGGATACTCTATTTATGAATAAAGCGAAAGCTGTGGGAGGTAGGTGTTTTATGAAATTCATGCTTGTTACATAGCTTTTTCCACATTAAATATCTAATAGATTAATTAACTACACCTTACTTTTAGTGAGTCTCTGTAGGCAATTATGAAGCTTTTACATCGTTTTAATCCAATACAGTTCCAATAAAATAATGAAAACATCATTCAAATCCCCCCCTTTGAAGCTAATGGCTATATCGGCCGCGTTCGTGTCGACTCTTGTTCTATCAAGCTGTGGCGGAGGCGGCTCAAGTTCTGAGGACTTCAGTGAGCGCCCTAGAACACTGGATGACCTCATACTTACACTTGATGATGTAGGCATAACTATGGAGTTTAGGCGTGGTTCAACCTCTCCAACTGAGGCTACGGCAGCTAACCCTGAGACAGGCAGCGTGGCGTATTTAGTTCCTAGGTTTAATGGGAATGAAGAGACTTCCCTCGGTTTGGGAACACTCATGGAGATTCATTATCCTCAAACTTTTCAAACTTTGTCTTACACCTACCAGCCCATCAATGATATTTCGGGGCTACTCACACTGAATGCTATTAGTGGGCAGTTTTTATTTAATGGTAATGGTAATGGGCGTCCCAGTGTCCCATTTGCTAATACCAACCGAGCTACTCATATATCCCTTTTTCCTAGCGCGATTCTACAGCCCAATGTGCAATGGAGTCCTAATTTCCTGCTAACATTTATTAATGACGGTGTATCTATTACAGACGTAAGTATACTTGCTCGTCCTCAAAACGTTACCAATATTAACTTATTCGGTATAGGCAATATACCGCTAGCAATACAGCCAATCGTCATTATTGGTGCTCCGGCACCTCCGCTAGCGCTTGCCAATTTCGCTGATGGAGCCTACAGCACTGGTGGTCAATTGCGTGTAAATACAGGGGCTCCAGTTCCTGTGAACTATACACAAGAAGAACTTACAGGCACTATTGCTGACATGTCATTGGATGATTTACGATTTGTATTTACTCCAACCACGACTGACCCCACCAACCTAGTGGCAGTTATAAGCCCTCAATTTACCATTGCATTCTCAAATGCTGAACAGGCTTTTTCTTCTGATTTTGATGAGGAGGGCAATGCTACTTATTCCTTTACTCTAGGCACCGATCCTATCGGCAATTTGACATATGAGTATGATTTCACAGATGGCACTGATATAGCGACTCTAGTGCTTAGCGGTAATGTTCCACGTGCTACAACCGGTAGCTATACGCTTAATTACACTTCATCACTTGTTGATAACGCTGGTATTTTGCGTAGGGGCGGTAATTATGTCATCTCAGCTCCAGGTCAGACTTACGACGGTGAGATTGGGACCTTTACTGTAAGTGCACCATAGAACTTCGTTTGAAATTTTTTCTGCTACTACTATTTCAAGTAATTACAAAGAGGCGAGTGATATATCTATCGCTTGCTTCTTTCTTGTTATTAGGATCTTGTGTCAATAAACGTATTGATGGCAAAATAGCTAAAAATAACTCATTCCAAATTGATGAGTTATCAAAGGCTGAGGGTTTTGTCTTTCAGCAGAAATTCGAAGAGATTGGCTGGCAGCGGGCAAAGAAGATGCTGCTTGAGAAGAATATTTCCTACCGATCATCTTTGGCGTCACTAAAGAGCTCAGAGCAGCGCAAAAAAGATATTTGGCTCGACCTGTTGCCTGATATTTTCGCATTTGTGAATTTATCCGTATCGTTCACTCAGCT
>JALZUH010000133.1 GCA_023301645.1 Akkermansiaceae bacterium | reverse complement strand
ACCAACCAAAAACCAAGAGCCGTAGAGTGTCCTAATTATGAGGCAACGCTACCCAGTAAGATCAAGAGCTTCGGTGTGCTCTATTTATGAGGCAACAGGGCTGGTTAGCTCAGGCGTGTATAAAAAAGAGCCGAAGGGTGAATCCTTCGGCTCTACAAATATTATGTTTCTAATGATTACTTAGATTTGAAGTGCTTGACGATGTCAGCAAACTTGCTCTGGCCAATAGCTGTAACATTGCCAAGTTCAGTTACGTCCTTGTATGGGCGAGCTTTCTTGATGTTGGCGATGGTCTTTTCTCCAAGGCCTGGCACTTTGATGAGGTCAGCACTTGAGCCTTTGTTGAGGGTGCTGAGCATTGATTTCTTCTGCGAAGATGACAGGCTAGAGGCTGATTTTTTGATGGCAGCCATTGTTTTAGCATTTGCTACGGTCGTTCCCTTAGGGCTAGTTTTAGAACTGGTTGAGGAGCTGCTTTTACTGCTGCTTGTTTTTGGAGCCGTTTTCGAGCTGGTGCTTGATTTGCTGGTAGTGCTTTTTTTACTCGTTGTCTTAGAATTTGTTTTGGACTCAGTCTTAGGCTTTGTTTTCGATGTAGTTTTCTTAGTGTCGTCAGCTGCGTGCAAAGACGCAAGAGAGATAGATGATACGGTGAGGGCTGTTAGTAACTTAATGAGGCTCATGTGCGAATGGATGCTCTAAGTATGTCGAATTGTCACTTTTTTTAATCCAGATCAGGAGAGTTTTTCTAGATGCTCTCAGTGAGGAAGGATTGCTTAGATAGCTTGGCGTAGTGGTTGTTTTTTGCTATTAGCTCAGCATGGGTGCCGCTCTCGATGACTTCGCCTTTTCCTAGCACGTAGATACGGTCTGCATTTCTGATCGTAGAGAGCCTATGAGCGATGACAAAGGCCGTGCGGTCTTCCATGAGGTGGTCGAGGGCTTTTTGAATGAGCCTTTCGGTTTCACTGTCAACTGAAGCTGTCGCCTCGTCGAGTAAGAGAATAGGTGGGTTTTTGAGCAGTGCCCGTGCGATGGAGAGGCGTTGTTTTTCACCACCAGAGAGCTTGATACCGCGCTCGCCGACAACGGTGTCGAGTCCTTCAGCGAGATTGAGCACGAAGTCTTCGGCGTTGGCGGCTTTGAGTGCTTGCCACATTTCATCGTCAGTGGCGTTACGTTTGCCAAAGTGGAGATTTTCGCGCACGGGGCCATTAAAGAGGAAGGCTTCTTGGGTTACGTAGCCGATGGCGGAGCGCAGTGATTTTTTTGAAACAGTGTTCAGTTCGATCTCGTCAATGGTGATGGAGCCACCATCATATTCATAGAATCTGGTGAGGAGATTGACCAGCGTGGACTTACCAGCACCTGAGGTGCCTACCAGAGCGATAGTTTCACCGGGCTTGGCTTCGAGGGTGATGTTTTTAAGAGTAGGCTCATCAGCGTAGGAGAACGTTAGGTTGTTGAGCTTTACATGACCACGAAGAGGTTGAGGCAGAGATACTCCATGATTAGAGTGGATTTCATCGTCTTCATCAAGGATGGCAAAGACTCTCTCTGCAGCTGCCTTCGATGACTGCGACATTTGGTTGAGTTGGTGCAGCTTGCCCAATGGTTCATAGAGAGCCCATATGATGGTGAAGAACTCGAGTAACACAGCATCATCTAGTCCATGGTGGTAGATATGATAGGCTCCGACCCAGAGCACCAGAGTGTATCCTATCGAGTTAAAGAAACTCATACTTGGCGAGTAGAGGGCCCAAGCTTTCATGACGGTGAGGTTCGCCTCCCTGACATTAGCAGATGATTGATTGAAGTTCTTCAGCTCATCATCTTCTGCTGCGTATGATTTAATTTGGCGTATGCCGGCGATATTATCGTGGAGCATGGAGTTCATCTCTCCTGTGGCAGCTCGGAGTTTCTTATATCTATGGGATGCATGTCGCGTATAAAGCCATGCACCCAGAGCAAGTAGTGGGAATGGAGCGCAGGCGGCTAGGGCGAGGATGGGGGATCGGAAGAAGAGAAATCCCGCTACAATGAGGATTTGTAATACAGCTACAAGACCCTGCTCGATACCATCAACAAGGATGCGCTCTGTCTGCGGCACGTCTTCGGCGACTCTGGTCATGATGTCACCAGTGCGTCTCTCGTCGAACCACTTTAGTTTAAGTCGCTGTAGTTTATTATAGAGCTCTGAGCGTAGATCAAAAATGGCTTTTTGCTCGAAGGCATTATTAATGAGTATGCGTAGCCAATTGAAGAAATCGCGTAAAAAGAAAGCTACGAGAACAATAGCCATATAAGGGAGAAGCATATCAATCTGGCTATTATCGATGACTTCGCGTTTCACGCGACCCGTCATGATGGGGAATACCAGTATCATCACAGTCATGACAATAGCGCAAAAGAGCTGAGCGCTAGCTAGCTTCGGGTATTTGCCAAGATAGGAGAAAATTCTTATAATAGTTTTCATAAGGAGCGCTGCATTAGTGCTCATTTCAACAGTGATTGCAAACACAACATGGGAGTGCACATTTGTAAATTTAAGGGTTGCGCCTCTCCCATTTTAGTCACTATTGTGTTTCTTAAATCGCAATATTACATTTTATGTCAAAAATCATTGGAATCATAGCTGCTGTTACACTCCTTGTGACAGCCTTTCTAGCCTTTAAGAACAAAGAAGCATTCAATAATGAGGTTTCAAACCTTGCAAAGGAAAATCAGCGTGAGGAAGCTACTGAGACAGAACTCGCTGATGAGAAAGTTCGCTTAAGTGACGCTGAAACAGCAATCGTTGATTACAATGAACAGAACAAAACTGTAAAGAAAGAGTTAGCTAAGGCATCTGATGAGCTTAATGTTCTCAAGCGTGAGATTGTCTCTCTTGAGGAAGATTCTAAGGTGAACGAAGCAAAACTTGCTGATGCAAGTGAGCTTTTAGAGCAGCTACCTAATCCTAAAGAGCTTGTTCCTAAAGTTGAAGGTATGCGCTCAGAATTGGCAGAACTCAACGAAGCTGTAGCTATCAAGGAGTCAAGACTGGCTAACCTCACATCTAGAGAAACAGCTCTCAATAAAGACCTTGCTAAAGTTCGTAACTTGAGTCTCTTGCAGACAAGTGGAGCGTCATTCCCTTCAATGCGCACTACAGTCGGATCTATTTATCGTGACCTAGGTTTTGTTATTCTCAATGCTGGTGACAAAGAAGGTGTGGTCAGCGGTTCAATACTCGATGTCATACGTGATGGAGCTGTGATTGGTAAGCTCAAGGTTACCGCTGTAGAAGCAGGACGTTCAACAGCTAATATCGTTCTCGATAGCGTAACAGAAGGTATTCAGCTTCAAAGAGGGGACAAGGTCATCGCTGAAAGTAATAGCTCGGTAGCATTAGTTCAGTAAGAGCCAGTTCACTTCATTTAATACATAACTATTTACTATGAAAATTTTAACATACTTAATCGCTGTCGCAGCACTTCTTGCAGGCGCTTATTTTTCCTACGATGTAAAAACAAAGTTCACAGAACTCAAAGCTAACCGATTAGAGCTAGCTGAGACCAACACTAGACGTGAAGGCACGATCGAGAAAACTAAGAAGAAAGCAGGCGATACAGAAGAGCTGAGAGATGCAGCTCAAGTAGCACTTTCAGAAACCGAAGGTGAGCTTCGCACTAAAGAAGAAAATACCGATGTGGCATTACGTGATAAGGCAACATTGGACGAAAAAATAGCTGGGCAGGTTGAAGAAATTAAAGACGTTCAAACACTCATCGACACAGTTGAAAATGCATTTAGTGCACTTGACGTTGATATGGAAGACATTCCAAACCTCATCAAAGGCCTTGAAGAAGATGTAGCGACTAACACAACGAAGTCAGAAGAGCTTACTACGCTCGTTTCATCAGTGGATAAGCGCATCGAAACTACATCTGAAGCACTTAGTTCGCAGCGTAAGCGTATATCTGATCGTGCAGAGCGTATCAAAGCTAATACTCTTGAAGGTCATGTTACTGCAATCGACCACAATTGGGGTATCGCCATTGTTAATGTTCCTTCTAAGATGCCTCTCGACATCAGCTCTAAGCTACTTGTCAGACGTGGATCTTCCTACATTGGTAGATTGAAAATCAGTTCAATCGAAGGTAGCCGTGTGATTACCGACATTGATTACAAGTCAATGAGCAGCGGCATCGTGCTCCAACAGGGTGATACTGTATTTCTTGAAACGCTAGTTATTAAATAAAGCGATCTACATTTGATATAACTATTTATCAAAACGGTGCTTACCTCAGGTAAAGCACCGTTTTTTATGCCCAGCTGTTACGGAGCTTTGGTCATTATATTAATGCTACGTAGAGTCACGAAATCGCTTATATGAAATCAAGAGAGACTGTAGGAGTCAACCGTGAGAGTAGTTCA
>JALZUH010000132.1 GCA_023301645.1 Akkermansiaceae bacterium | reverse complement strand
CCAGAGCGAACCAAAGTCGTCCTACTCGCCCCCATTGCCAAACAAGCTGCCAAAGAAGTCAGCGGCCTACTTGATAATCTACAGCGTCAGGGCTTCGTCCGAATCCGTGTCAATGGCGAGATCTACGAGCTCGAAGAAGCCGAAGCGCAATGGCCGAAGAGACTAAAGAGCCTCGAAGTCGTAGTCGATCGTCTCGTGATACGCGAAGGCTCGATGAGCAGACTCGCAGACTCAGTAGAAACAGCACTGCGTATCTGCGGTGGAGAAGCCATGGCACTAGTCATGGCGCCTGATAGTGATGACTGGGAAGAGATCTCCTTTCTGACGAGCTACCGTAATCCCGCTACAGGCTTCGAGTTGCCAGCCCTGAGCCCTAAGCACTTTTCCTTTAACTCCAGTCATGGAGCCTGCCCCAGCTGCCAAGGACTAGGCACACAGCAGGCGTGTGACCCTGCACTCGTCGTGCCAGATGGCTCGAAGTCACTAGCGGCAGGTGCCATCGAGATCTGGAAGAGCAGTAAGAAAAAGTCCACCATGCAGACGCGGAAAATCGCAGTTCTTGCTGAGAAGAAACTCGTCAGCATGGACGTCGCCTTCGACGAGCTACCCACAGACTTTAAGCAAGCGATCTTTTACGGCTCAGAAGATCATAAGTTCGAAGGCCTCTGCCCGATGGTAGAGCGATTTGCTACCGATAGTAAGAGTAATGCCGTGCGTCGCAGTATGAGCCGATTCATGACATCGAGCCACTGTAGCCACTGCGAAGGTAGACGGCTTAAGCCCGCTATCCTAGCGGTGAAACTAGCAGGCACACCCATGCTCGGCATCGACGAGCTCTGCGCTCTCTCTGTCGAAGACGCCCTCGCATGGCTCAGCAGTGTCAGCCTACCTGAGGACAAGGGGGACGCCCTCGCAGGTGTGCTCGCCGAAGTAGTCGGACGCCTGCACTTCCTCGAAGAAGTCGGGCTCTCCTACCTCACGCTCAATCGCGTCAGCAAGTCTCTCTCAGGAGGAGAAGCGCAGCGCATCAAGCTCGCCACCCAGATAGGTGCAGGACTCTCAGGTGTTATCTATGTGCTCGATGAGCCGAGTATCGGACTGCACTCGGCTGATAATGAGAGACTGATCAAATCACTTAAGCGCCTACGCGACATTGGCAATACGGTGGTGGTCGTCGAGCATGACGAAGACACCATCAGAGCCGCAGACTGGCTGATTGATATCGGCCCCGGAGCTGGTGTCCACGGCGGAGAGCTACTAGCAGCAGGAACCCCCGAAGAGGTCGCAAAGAACAAGCAATCGATGACAGGCAAGTGGCTCTCATCAGCACCTACTGAGATCTCCACAGGAATCAGTCCGAGTCATGAGGGTAATCAATCAGGGGAGCTAGTGATTAAAAATGCCACTGAGAACAATCTCCAAGGCATCGACGTGCATTTCCCGCTAGGGCAGATGGTATGTGTCACAGGGCCAAGTGGCAGTGGTAAGTCCACACTCGTCGACAAGATCCTGCGCCGCGCACTAGCAAGGCACTTCTACCGCGCCACCAGCACACCGGGCGCCCACGACCGCATCGATGGTATCGATCAGCTCGACAAGGTCGTCGTCGTCGACCAGAAGCCACTGGGCAAAAGTCCTCGCTCAAACCCCGCCACCTACACCGGAGCACTCGACCTCATCCGCGCCCTCTTCGCCAAGCTGCCTCTATCTCGCCAGCGTGGCTATAATGCGGGTAGATTTAGCTTTAATATCAAAGGCGGGCGATGTGAGCAGTGCCAAGGAGATGGGATGATTCGCATTGATATGCACTTTCTTAATGACGCCTTCGTCCCCTGTGACTCGTGCCATGGCAGACGCTATAACCGAGAAACACTCGAAGCCACCTACAAGGGGCTCAATATCTCCGAAGTGCTAGAGCTCACAGCCGAAGCAGCCGCCGAGTTTTTCCAAAACGTGCCCAAGCTCAATGCTATCCTCAACGCCCTCTGTGATGTCGGACTCGGCTACATGAAGCTAGGCCAGCCAGCCAATACCCTATCTGGCGGAGAAGCACAGCGGGTGAAGCTAGCTGATGAGCTCTCCCGTCCCAATAGCGGTCACTGCCTCTACCTCCTCGACGAGCCGACAACAGGCCTGCACTACTACGACGTGCAGGTATTACTCGGAGTCATGCGCAAGCTCCGCGACGCTGGGAACTCTCTGATCATCGTCGAGCATAACCTCGATGTCGTCCGCAGCTCTGACTGGGTCATCGATTTAGGCCCTGCAGGTGGTAAGCACGGAGGTGTTGTGGTGGCGGAAGGCACGCCACACGAGCTGTCCCGTCATGAAGACTCGGTGACTGGAAGGTGGTTGTAATGTGCCTCTGCGTTCTATCTGCTGAATGGTCCCTTATGAGTAGTATCTCAACATCACTGTAACGGAATACTTGTTTGCTCTTTTACTTGCGTTCACGTTAAGCGATGCTTTGTTGGTAATACATGAATCTTCAGATTGTAGTCATAAGTGTGATGTCTTTATTTCTTTTTTCCCA
>JALZUH010000131.1 GCA_023301645.1 Akkermansiaceae bacterium | reverse complement strand
CCCTGAAGCGCCGCGATATCTGCGCGTGCTTTAACAAGAAGTTTCTCAGTGAGCTTTGCATCATCGAGGTCAAGCGACTGCAGCAGACAAACGAGTCTTGCACGCGCAACACGAGAGGGGTCTGTAATACCAGATTCTCTCCAAAGCTTTGATGATTGATCGAGCAATTTGTCAGCTTGTTGCGGTAATTCACTGAGGAGCTTCAGCTCAGCAAGCTGCATCGTAATGCGAGCCTTGATAGGGGCGAATTCATGCTGCCCTTTTATTTTAGTGAGGAATTCCTCTAAACTCTCCGCGATTTTTGCCTCTGCTGATTTTGACGTATTGAGTGGTATGAAGTGATCATTCTGAGTGCGCATGACCCACGCGACAATCTCATCGTTAGCTCGCCCTAGCTCGATAAGCTGATGACGCAGCTTCCCCTCCCTCCTAGCAGCATGGCTTAAGATGTTTTTCGCGTCGAGAAGCTCAGCTTGTTGACCAGCTAGCGCCTGCCCTTTGATCGTTTCTGCCTCGTCTAGCTCCTTAGCAAGGCCTTCTATTTTCTCGCTGTATGATTGAACCTCTTGGTCATAGTTATTGAGCGCTTCCTCATGGCGTTGCTTAACCTCAGCCTTCTTTGTTTCAGCTGATCTGATCACCCCCCCGAGACTCAGCGCTATAACGGTCATAACACAGCTCACTAGAGCAGTAACTAAGTAGGCTTTATTCGTTTTACGCTTCGCTAAAGACTCCTCGTATTGATAATCAATCGCCTTCCATAAGTGCCCGAGCTCGTTGAGGCTTTGGCAGCGTGCCTTGGGCTCTAGCGAGAGACAGTCCTCAATGATTTCACGACGCTTTTCTTCTCTATAATCGACAGGATCACTGGGCCACTGGGCAATCTCTTCGCCTTCCAGTAAATCTGCTATATCATCACTACTGTATACTACTTGGCCGTGCTTGTTCTCAGCTAACTGAGCTTCTATTTCCTTAAATACAGCTGAACAGCGTGGGAATTCACCTGTTAATAGACGATAGGCCAAGACACCAAATGCATAAACATCCCATTGGTAGCCATGCCCACTGGCGTAGCCGTCGGAGTTTCTGATCTGCTCAGGTGATGTGTAAAGCAGGGCATCAGAAAATGATAGCATGCTGATATTGGGCATATAGCCCATTGCAAAATCAGACAGGAGCACCGAGCCTTCTTGGTCAAAGAAAATGTTCCCAGGCTTTAGATTCCCATGCGCTATGTGAGCATTGTGCAAACTTTCTATAGCCTCAGCAATACTCTCTACTAGCGGCCAGCTTGCCTCTTGAGAGAAATCACCGAATTTATGTTGTAGCGTTTTGGGAGTAGGCAGAGAAATTTCCTTCGCATCATCGACAATCAAAGGCATGACCAAACACTGATTCCCAGACGGCCCTTCCCTCCATGCTACGGGCATCACCCCCGAGGTAAGTCCATTTTGGTGCAGTCGATTGACTGCTAACTCCACGGCAGGTCGATTGACAGCCATCGAGTCAAATACTCTAACGGCATAATACTTCGTATCAGCTTCAGGAAACAGATGCGCTGATTTCCTCTTCTCTTTTCCAATGTAGACAGCACCA
This sequence comes from Akkermansiaceae bacterium, assembly GCA_023301645.1. Taxonomy (GTDB): domain Bacteria; phylum Verrucomicrobiota; class Verrucomicrobiia; order Verrucomicrobiales; family Akkermansiaceae; genus Oceaniferula. Next base: position 1,732 of record JALZUH010000131.1, on the reverse strand, counting down.
CATACACCCTCCCCTATTAGGGACGTGATATTGATACCCTCAACCTTTGGAAGTGCCATGAATTTCATTTATACTGAGAAGACCCAACTTGGCTAGTTAAACTTATAAGTCACAACAATATCAGCAATTGATTATTATTGTTGAATTCCAAGGCATATTTTCATATTAAACCAGAGATACAGTCTAGATTGAATCTATTCACCCCTATCACTTGAACCCTCTGATTTGGAACAACTTTCTGTTTAATGTCATATTATGAAATACGCAATACTCTCAGACATCCACGCAAATCTAGAGGCGTTAAACAGCGTTTTAAGCGACGCTCGATCTCAGGGCGTCAAGAGGTTCGTCTGTCTTGGAGACGTCGTGGGCTATAATGCCAACCCTGCTGAATGCATTGACATCATCCGATCATTAGGCTGCCAAACGGTTATGGGCAACCATGACCAGTATACCATAGCCAATGAAATCCCCGCTGCCGTCAACGGCCGCGCTCGCGAATCCATCGAGTGGACTCGAAAGGTTCTATCCAAGGAGCACATCGAGTGGCTCAAAGCTCTCCCCATGACTCGTCGTATTGGTTCTTTTGAAATAGTGCACGCCAGTATGAATGGCCCAAAGGACTGGAACTACGTCACTAATGGTATTGATGCTATCCTGCACTTCCACCATCAGGAGACACCTCTTTGCTTTTTTGGACACACACATACACCTATGTATTTCACCTCTGAAAACAGAAAAACCCATCAAGGGGAAGATCACATAGAGCTTAAAAATGGACATAGCTATTTTATTAATATCGGCTCTGTGGGGCAACCACGCGGTGAAGACAAGAGGGCCCAATACGCCATTTACGATACTCGTAAGAAAACGGTAGAACTTCAAAGAATTGAATATGACGTTGCTAGCACATGTGCCAAGATCCGTGCAGCAGGGTTACCTGAGCACAATGCTTCACGCTTAGAAAAAACTCAAATGGCTATTGCCGCCGAAGCAAAACTCATGGAGAATACTCGTAAGCTGCTCGAGAGCATGAAAGCATAGCCCAATATCATACTAACGACTACATGAACGAATCAAATCAATCTTCTCAAGATGTAGATAAGGAAGGAGCCTACCTCAAGAGCAATGGAGACTACTTGATAAGCACATTTAGCAGCTTGCTCTACATGTATGGAGGTCGACACACGATGAATATCCTCTGTGAAGAAGAGCATGCCACTCTAGCTGTTGGCATGAAAGAAACTTCAGAGCTCGGTGTCATGGAAGTCAACTGTGTCAGATTTGAGCCCAATCAGTCCAGCCCTCGCCATTGCTTCCATAACATCTTCTAGGCCTCATTATTTTTCTACTTTAAAGTATGATCGAAGCAATCAGAACGCAGGTTCAACCTCTATACGACAATAAAGACTTACTAGGCTTTACCGTTATCGACGATCAAGGTGAATTGGTCCATAATGAATCATTTCTATGTGACCAGTCAGCCCTCGAATCAGCGACCGTCTTTCTTAACTGCCGAGCTAACATGCTGGATTCACAGCGAAACCCCAAACGCTTCATCATCGAGCTAGATGACATCACCCTTGTATACTGCCTTACTCCTGCCGGCCACACTGTCTACACGCTCGACCGTGACTGTAACCTTGATGCTGCAGCTAAGATTTTAATCCAGAGCTAATAGCCCTGCAGCTTTATGAGTTAAATGCTAGAAGACCGCCCTCGCTTAACTCCT
>JALZUH010000130.1 GCA_023301645.1 Akkermansiaceae bacterium | reverse complement strand
AAACGGGGCCTATGGGAGGAGGAAGACTCTTAAGTTGCTCTTTCCAGTCGATCCATCGGTTTTGACAGTCGATGGGTCGCCGACCTTGTCGCCAGATTTGTAGCCGCTCACATCGATTTTATTGTAGGGTGCGTATGGGCTGATGACCATGTTTGGCTCACCTTCAATACTGGTTGCCACAGGAATGGTGGAGATCACTTTCTTTACCGTCTTAGGTGTTGGTGCTGTGACTGAATCGGTTGTTCCAGGGAGAGTTGGTGGCACTATGCTCGTCGTCACTGGGCTTGGCGTGCTGCATGATGCGAGTAAGCCTGCCGCTGCACTGAGTGTGATTAGGGTGTGTGTTTTCATAAATTGAGAGTGAGGTTTATTGTGGTAAATGCGCTTGGTTATTGGAGAGCTCCGATAAGTTGTGAGGTAGCTAGAATAGACTCGATAGTAAGATAGCTATTTTTTTAGGTTTAGACAGGGAGTATCGCTGGCCGAAGACTTGGAAGTTATCCTCTCGCATTTTCTTGAGCACACCTTGGTAGATTTTCCTCATGGCTTCTGCTGCTTTGAGGGCATTGGCGTCTTCTGGTGCTATCAGGTCGATAGCTTCTGCGTAGAGTGCATCGGCACGGTCTGCTTGATAGGTCATCATAGCGACGAATCGGTCATCATAGATACGTGCCTCTAGGTCGTGCTCGCTATATTGGAATGCTGCGAAGTCATCGAGTGGCAGGTAGACTCTACCGCCATTGAGAAGGTCTTCATCTACGTCTCTGAGGATATTAGTAAGCTGTAGTGCGTGTCCTAGTGTTACTGCGTATTTCTCGGAGTCTGGATGGGTGCAGCCGAAGATCTTGGTGGAGATCACTCCGACACAGCTAGCGACTCGGTAGGTGTAGTCCTGCAAGTCTTGCCATGAGTTAAATCTCTGCACATGGAGGTCTGAGGAACAGCCGTCGATCAGGTCGAGGAAGGGTTGTTTGGAAATATGGTAACGCTCGATGAGGCTGATGATTTCTTGCTGTAGTTCATCAGGCTTGCTGAATCCTTGCTGCAGTCCATTTCGCCATTCGTCGAGTCCTGCAATGCGCTGGTCAAGGGGAATGTCTAAGTCATCTGCGAGATCATCAATGATACGGCAGAATGCGTAAAACGTGATCATGTCACGTTTACGATCCTTAGGAAGACAGATAAAGGCTAGGGCAAGATTTGACTTAGCCTTACGTGTTATTTCAGCAGATGATGACATGACCTATATATTACTTAATGATACCCCAGTGACCGCTCATGAAGGGCCAGAGGGTGAAGGCTGCCGGACCCATGACGTTGAATTCTTTCACCGTGCCCCAGTCGCGTGAGTCTGATGAGCTGAAGCTATTATCTCCGAGGGCGATGTATTCATTCATGCCTGATAGCTTGCTTTTTCTCGCCTTGAAGGGAGTGGAACCGTAGCGGAACTTACCCATAGCACCATAGCCTCTGTAGCCGTCTTGCTCAGACATGACATGCTTGAATCCGTGTTCACTGGCTAGCTCACCATTGATGTAAAGATCACCAGCTCCTTTTCTGTCGATGTTGCGAAGCTCTAGCTCGTCACCGGGGACACCTGCAAGGCGCTTGATATAGTATGCGCCAGCTTGTGTGCCTGAGCGTCTGGCGTTTTGTTGGATCTGCTTGATGTCACGTGTGTCGAAGACGAATACTTCACCTCTTTTGGGCGAGCGGAAGTGGTAGGACATCTTATCGAGGATGATCATGTCACCTGTAGTCACGTAACCTCTAAAGAGGACTGTATCCTTGGCAAAGCTTCGCCCTCCTGATTGATTATTAATACCCGTAGCACTTTCTAAGACAGCAGGTGGTCCTGGGAATGTCATGGTGCTACCGTCATCGAAGTGGAGCTTCGTGCGTGTGAAAAAGTGGAGAACAGGCGCAAGAGTTATCGGATTGTCTCTTCTGAGGCTTTTATCCGAGTCGATGACAAGATCGTCGATGACGTAGGTGCGGCCGTGTGTGGCGCGGTGGAGCTGCCGGAGAAGGATGTTGGGCATCTTCTTCTCAGCGGGCATGGCTGTGGCTACAATACCATTGAGCGTGGGCTGCATGGAGCCCGTTGGGATACGGAATGGCTGCAGAATGTAGGTTCTAAACCCGAGCACGACGATGAGTGAGACGACGATGACTTCGAGGTTTTCTTCGATCCAGCCTGTCTGTGCTTGTTTGCGTGGGAGGGAGTTCTCACAGGTTGCTTGAAGCTGCTTGGAGGCTTCGTCACATGTGGCTTTGTCACCAGCTTTGATGGTGCTCTTGAGGTCAGTCAGGCGAGATTGGATTTCGCCGATTTTATCCTGTTTGAGCAGGTCGCGTTTGTAGTTAAGAAACTTCTTACCTGCTTTCAGGAGAAGCTCTGCTTCCTTTTTCCACTTTGGTGCAAACATGATACCTGTAATAAGCAGCTATTGAACACCTTCCTTCAAGGTTAAAAACACAGATTTCAGCTAAAGATCACAATTTGCAGAGCTAGGGAGGGGGTAAAGCGATCTTATAGTTAATGAGGGCGTATCATACCAGATTGGGGCAGTCGCGATGGGATGATACTATTTATCTGATGACATGGCAGATTTCGGCGGCTTGGCAGGGTAGTAGTGCTTGTGTCCGGGGAGTCGTTTGGTTTTCTCACTGAGTCCAAAGAGGTTTTTATTTTCCTCGGTAATGGGCACGGGTTCGATGCTGAGGTCAGTCGACTCGATGTCTGTAGCTGAGAGTAGTGCTTTGTCTCCTTTGTTAATGGCTAGCTCATAGAAGCCATCGCTAGTGAGCTTGGCTTGGTCAGCGGTAGCTGGCTTGCCATTGATATAGATGTTCGGATTGGGGATGTCTGTTTGTATCAGGCAGCGTGAGCCGACTAGGCTCTCCACTTTGACAAATTGAGTGAGTCCTTGCTGTTTCTTGGCACTGACGATGAAGGCGCCTTGTGTTCGGAGGTTCTGAAATGCGATGTCTGACCAGCGCTCTGGGGCACCTGCAAAAACACGAATCTTACCACCCCAGCTCTGTAATAGCATGTCATGAATCGATGTAGCGTAAGATAGCGGGCTCTCAATGACAGGGTTATACTGGACTTCGGCATACATCGTCGTAGGGGCTACTCCTGGGTGCTTGATAAACATGTCGAGGTAGCGGTAGGCGTTTTGCCCATCGCCTAACCAAGCATACATCGAGCATGCACCTGTGCAGGTGTAGCCAGTGGCAGGCATCGCCTTTACTTCAATATCACTCTCTAGTGTGACCTTGAGCCAGTGATCGACAGAGGTTTTGAGCAGTGCTTTGTCCTCCTTCGTCTCAGGGGTGATCACAGCCAATGGGTAGAATCCGAGTAGATGAGAGTAGTGACGATGCGGCGTATCAAAGGGGATATCTTTTCCAATGCGCAGGCCATTATCATCAGTCTGGTAATCAACAAGGTGGTCGAGCACATACTGCCACTTTTGGGCTAGTGGGTCAGCTAGCTGGTGCTCGTCATTGAGATCAAGTAGCGTCTGGCAGCTCCAACGGACAAGGGCGAGGGAGAAATTAATATCTTGTCCCTTGCCATTGGGGTATTCTGGCGACCAGCTTTCTTTGAAGTGGATGGTGTTATTGGCTGATTCGACGGGGTTTTCGGCGAAGTAGTTGAGGTAGCTATTGACAGCTTTTTTGAGGATGGGGAAGAGCCCCTCGCGCATGCGGTCACGATCACCTGCATACTCGCAGTGCAGCCAGTAGTCATGGAGTAGCCAGACGAGCATATCTGGTAATACGCGGGGTGAGTCCATGTCCTGAGGCAGTAAGGCACCCATTGTCGCGCTGTCAGCCCATCGTTTTGGAGCATTATTGACGAGGTTGTTATGGTATTTATCAACGTTGTTAACCAGTGACTCACCTGCTTCTAGTCGATTAGCTGTGAGGTGTGTCCAGTAAATGAGCTGAACATTCAGGTCACCCCAGACCATAGGCCAGAACGTTTTGTTATACCATGGCCCCATGAGGTCAAGAATCGGGCCATTACCACGTGTAGCAGATGCAAACTTATAGATCTGTATCCAGTAGAAGGCTTCTTTTTCTGTGTCATTGAGCGTGAGGAAGCTCTGCGGATAGTATGCGTGCCACCACTGGCGATGTGATTGGAGAAAATGATCCTCTGTGAGTGATTGCTGCGCTCGGGTAAGATTATCCGTTACGACAGATAGACTGTTTTTCTCTGGGAAGCTATGGTGGATACTAGTAATGAGCTGCTGCTTTCCGGCTGCATCACCCTTGATTCTCCAGCCAGTAGTGGTTTCTCCTCGGTGGTTGTAGAGTTTTTGCAGACAAAAGTTCATTTCACCCTGCTTGCTGAGTTCATACTTGGGCGGCGCGGGGTAGGGAGCCTTCCGCATGTCATCCCAGTGTGAGCTATTCTTCGGGCCACCACCCTCATCAAATACGGTCTTTACGGAGCTGTAAGGGGCATCAGGATGCCACGTAATGACGACAGACTCATGCTCCGACGCATCAGTCTGAACATAGATGACATCTTGTGAAGTATGGGTGAGTGCGTGAATCTTATAAGACCCCGTAGTCGTGTGAATCGTGCCAGTAAGCTCAGCATTCCAAAGGCTAAGGCGTAGATCGACGGAGGTGATGTCGCCCTCAGACTGGAGCTTGAAGTGACCAAGTGGTAGTCGGCAGCGATAGATCCAGAGCATGTGCTTATCCTCATGGGGTAATCGATGATCGTAGTAATCATGCCTACCGACATGGAGCCCAATGGTGTTTTTCTTTTCCTCGATACCTTGGTAGAGCAAAAAGCCGACATTCCCATTTCCACTAAAGGGGGCTACCTGCCAGCCATCCGGCACTTTGTCCCATATCATGTCGTGATTACTGAGGAAGCTCTCATAGTCGATCGACTTGGGCTCGTCAGCATAGGCCGAAGGGGTGCTAACATTCAGCCCTAGGAATAGAGCCGATAGAACAGTAAGCTTATGGAGTAATGACATTGATATTCATACACCGTAGCAACGGTTGACCTATCAACTTATTTTAAAATCCTTTCACCTTACCGATGTGACATTATAGTTGGCACGTGCTGATGATCACAGCTGCGAAACATCCATAATAGAGTTTTGTCCGAATCACCTGATCAAACATCTTCAATAACACCGCCATCATGACTAGACATCTACTCACCATTGTAGCTTGTATGATTACCCTCACGGTAAATCAATCCTCAGGAGCAAATACCCCTTATTGGTGGGGGCAGTATAAGGTGCTTGCTGGTGATCAGTCTCCTGGAAGTGCAACGGCAAGTATTGCCCATCTCAAGCACTTAGTAGCAAAGACGGACAGCTACTTCAAGGCGTCATACCCATCTGGCTCAGGGCGTATCGCAGCCATCATGAAAGAGCCCTGGTATACTGACAGCAGTAACAACAACCAAGCGCTCAAGGTAGGCCTTCTCCGAGACGTCAGTGAGGTCATCTACGACAAGATCGCAGCAGAATCACCACCTCAAGTTTTAAAAAACGGACTGGATAGAGCACTCCATACCAAATGGATTGTCGATGCCTCGCCCTTCTACCAAGAGAAGCAACTACGAGTAGGAGCTAAGATCACTAAGCCCATCGCTAGTGGTGGCGTAATCTACCCTTGGTCACCGTCATTTGCCAAAACTTCAAAAAACACGAAGGTTACCATCAATCGTCTGAAGTTCACTTTCAGCTTCGAGCTGCCATCCACCCGAGACAGGTCAGTATGGGTCAGCCATATCCCAGAGGGCAAGCCATACAATGAATATAAACTATACACTCCTGCAAATCTGGGAACGGGGAAGCTCCCTCTCGTCGTAGATCTCACTGGTGACGGTGGGTATAGTGGCGACTCCTCTTTATTCTCTCGGTATGGCCACTACAGATCCTATGTTTTGGCATTTAAAAATGCAAATAACCCATTACTGGACTCTATCATAGAGAAGATCGAAGAGGTTATCGCTAATGGCTCAGTCGACCCCAAGAGAGTCTATGTCAAAAGCTACTCAAGAGGGGGTGTCCTACTCATGGAGCTACTGCACAAAAGACCTGATTTGATCACCGTAGCTTGGTTTGTCGACCCCGGTATTTCTTCTCTGGGCCTTGGTGATAATCCATTTAGAAATAGAGAGTGGGACCCTCTTCGGCCGACACGGCAGCAAATAAGCTTTGCAAAAAGACTCAAATCCTCACAGGTAAATATCATACTCAGCCCTTGCCAGAATACTGGTAATTCCGCCATTTGGACAGCTGCCGAGATGCTGAAGTTTTACCAGCTGTTTTCCAACTACGGAGTTAATGTGAAATACAGCATGCTACGTGGTAACCATGGATTCTGCAATGGCGACGCGATATACGACTTCAGATACTGGAATTATATGTTCCTACATACGAAGCCGTAGCCTGAGCTAAGCCAAGAGGTTCGTGCAGTGGACTCTCTAAGGATCGCCTATAAGCACAAGCTTATACCTTGCATCATCAACCAAGATAACAAGGTAGTTTCACAGAAGAGCTTGGAAACAGGCTTAAGCTAGGATAGCGTATGATCAATTCGGTGAGTAAGAGTAATTATAAACAGGACGATCTTTCGGACTACTTTGGCGCGATGACGGTGAAGGAACTACGCCAGGGGATGCGTCGTGGGATGTTTATTTACCCCTTCATATTCATCCAGCTGCTCTCCGTCATAGCTATGTCTGTGGAGTTTCAGCTGGGCGATGTAGAGGTCTACTCTGAGATGACAGGGGTGCTTAATCCAGCTTTGTTTTTTGAGTCTGGGCCATTCTGGATGGTTGCTGGTGTGGTCTGTATTTTACTCATGCCCATGGGTGGGCTCGCTCTGATGAGTGAGGAGATCGATGATGGAAACCACGAGCTCTTACTGATGACGCCAATGACTCGCTGGCGGGTCGTGAGTGGTAAGTTTTTCTCTCTTTGGGGGCTTTGCATGGTGACGTTCGTTTCGCTGCTACCTTACTTGATTGTGCGCTATTTCATCGGAGGTATCGATCCGTGGCGCAATGTTGCGATGGGCCTCTCCGTGGTTTCATTCTCTGCAGTTATGTGTGCTGGGGCGATTGGAGCGTCTGTCTTTAAGTCTTATTTTCATAGGATTGTAATGATGGTTCTTTTTACGTTCTCGATGATGCTTTCTTGGCTGGCACCTATGTTTTCTAGTTTCATGATTTCGGATGCTTGTGGGGTTTTCTATCATCTCAATGCTGTGGCTTTTACCGTTTGCTACACGCTGATCGGTCTTGCGATGGCTCGCTCAGGCATACGCCTGGTGGTGACGAATTATGAGGTTAAGCCGGGGGTTCTCATTATTGGTTTGTTGATTTTTGCACCTGTCTTTATTTCGATCTTTACGGGGATGACCTTTGGGTTTGGTGGTATTGTAGGGGTGCTTGGTATTGCCTGTATCGCTTGGAATGTCGACATGACACCGAAGGCGCCTAGCTGGATGGCTGAGCCAAGGAGTAATGTTCCTGAGGAGGTGGAGAGCCGTTAATTTGGAGGTTGTCAAACCAGATTCAATAGCTAGTGTCCACATCCATTCGGGACGCTTAGGCGTCCTTTTGTTTTCTTGAACCTCTGGACTTAAGCCTCTGGATGTCCACCTCGGTATTTATCTATTTTTTCATCTAAACTATTATATCACATATGGGTTTTATTGATGTTTTTAAACGTTGGCGCTTGGCTCAAAAGGGCATGTCGTCAGGGAAGAAACGCCGCACAGCTACCAAGGCTGAGGGGGTTGTTGCTGAATCGATCGGCTCTGGTGTCTGGGTGAGGTTTTTACTCTACGGTGTTTTCATCTTACTAGTTTGCTTATTTGTCCCGTCTGCACAGAGAACTGATAGCCTATATAGCTCATCCGAATCTGTTCTCTCTCATCGTGTCATGGTCTGTCTTGTGCTGAGCTTGGCGATGATTCTCTACTACCATATTCGCGAGAGTGTTAAGGTTCAGAATGGGCGTGTTGTCTTAATCTTTGGTGGGGTGATGATTAATTTGCTCATCGTATGGTCTGTTGTTTGCCTGATGACTAATAATCCATTGTGGTCACTTGATTATCTCTTTATTGTGCCACCACTTGCCTTTGCACCGATGCTGCTCTCCGTTCTGGCAGGGCGTCATGCCGGTGTTCTGGCAACTATAAGCACCGGTCTATTTGGCAGTCTTATGATGCCTGAGACGGATGTCTTTGCTTTTATCGTGATAAATATTGTCGCAGGCTCGACAGCCGTTGCCATGACAAGAAAGGTGCGTAAGAGGGGGAGCTTGTTGAGGGCTGGATTTTATGTTGGCTTGGTGATGCTGATACTCGCTGTAGTTTTTGAGAAAATCGATCTGAGTATTCTATTCAGTGCTGAGTCGATGTCTGCTGAGGCGAGTAAGATCGGTATTGTCATGATCGGCGGCATACTGACAGGTATGGTAGTGAGTGGTGTCTTGCCCGCTCTAGAGAGTATTTTTAGCCTGACGACGAGTATCAGCTGGCTAGAGATGAGTGATCTTAACCATAAGTTACTACGACGACTCCAGCTTGAGGCACCGGGGACTTATCATCACAGCATGGTCGTCGCTACACTCGCGGAGTCTGCGGCGGAGAAAATAGGGGCTGACGCTTCTATGTGCCGTGTTTGCTCTTACTTCCATGATATTGGTAAGTTAAAGAAGCCGGAATACTTCATCGAAAACCAAGGCGAGATCAACCCTCACGACTCGCTTTCTCCTACGATGAGTGCCATCGTCGTTATCGCACACGTCAAAGACGGTGTAGACATGGCCATTAAGCATAAGCTTAACCCGAAAATTGTCGATGTCATCCGCGAGCATCACGGTAAATCGATGGTGAAATACTTTTATCATAAAGCATGCGAGCAGCGCTTAGCAAACGAGCAGGGTTCAGATGATGAAGAGAGTAAAGAATCTCTTCCAGAGGTCGATAAGAAGAGTTTCAGATACCCAGTGGCATACCCAAGCACTCGCGAGAGTGGTATTATCAGCCTAGCTGACTGTGTAGAGAGCGCTTCACGTAGCCTATCTAAGCCAAACCCACAGAAGATCTACAATCTAGTGCACGACATCGTCATGGACAGAGTCATCGACAGCCAGCTAGATCATAGCTCACTGACGATGGGGGAGATCAAGCAGCTTATCGACAGCTTCTCCTCAACACTGCGCAGCATGATGCACACGCGTATCGACTACCCTAAAGACGATGAGTCGAAATCGTCAGATGACTCAACCATGGGTGGTAGCAAAAGAAGGCTGGGTTAACTTAGTCTTTTAGAATGAAGATTGAGTGATCGTTCACATTGATTTTAACCAAGGGCTTTTAACCATAGCCAAGAAGCTAGTTGATGAAACAAGAAATAGAACCACCTGAAATTTCCATCTACTCCCACCAGAAGGTGGTAGAGCTTAGTGGTGAGTTTCTCGATCAGTTCGCAGCAGCTGGAGAGAAGTCCATTATTATGGCTCTGGAACTTGCCCACGATAGCTCACCACTGACTCAGCTCGATGAAGTGGAGGTGAGTATTATTGACGATCAAGAAATTGCTGATGTGCACCTGCGCTTCATGGATATTCCTGGAGCTACCGATGTCATCACCTTTGATCACGGCGAGATCCATATCAGTATAGAAACAGCACGGTCACAATCCGTCGAATATGGTAATGACTACAAGCGTGAACTCGTCCTCTATATGATCCACGGCTTACTTCACCTAGCAGGCTATGGCGACGCCACAGAGGAGGAATTCACCAAGATGGACGAGCTGCAGCAATCCATCCTCAATGAGGTTTGGCGGTGATGTAGACTGCCTGCTCGGTAATAACAGCATCCATAGTCACGTCGTGTGACTCCGTAGGGATGGTGTCATAGAGCTGCTGCTCGAGACCTACGCCGTAGACTGGCACCTGTGTGGCGTGGTGAGCGGTAAGCGATGAAGCTGACGTCTGGGTAGAAGGTCTTACTGCGATGCCTGAGCGCTGTGCTAAAGCTCTGTCATAGTAGCCAGCACCTTGCCCTAGACGTGCGCCGTCTCTGCTAAAGGCGATACCGGGACAGAAAAAGAGATCGACCTCACTGATGGCTATCTCAGGATGAATTAGCGGATCTGGCTCTAGGATTCCGTATTTACCGGAGCGCAATTCATCGGGAGAATCTACATGATGATAGCTCATCACGCCCTGATCATGGCAGAGGGGGTAGAGGAACACCTTATTGGCAGTCATCCCATGCAGGCTAGAGAGATCGACCTCTGAGCCGAGAGCTGCATAGAGGGCAATGTAGCGCGCCTCATCGGTGATGACACCGTGCTTGATAATTTGCTGACAAAGCGCCTCAGAGGCATTGCTGATGAACTCCCCATCCAGCTCTCGCAGCTGCTCGCGGAGCTTTTTGCGTAGTGTGTGTTTGGCTTCGTTGATCATGGTTATCTCCTTGGTATAAATAGCAGCTTTTAGGAACGAACGAAGAGTAGGTCGAGGGCGGAGGGAGTAGAAGCTAAAAGGAGGCTTCGGAAGGAAATGATAAGAGCTCGAAAAGCTCACGCAACAAGGATCCAAAAAAAAGCACACCCAAAGGTGTGCTTTAATAGAATGAAGTTGAAAGTGGCTCCTGCGCTTGGGATCGAACCAAGGACCTAGTGATTAACAGTCACCCGCTCT
>JALZUH010000129.1 GCA_023301645.1 Akkermansiaceae bacterium | reverse complement strand
GTTACCAAGTATAGGAACACTGTCGACGGTCTTACTAGATTTCTTATTGACCAATGTCGCCAATACTACAGTGGCTCCATCTTGCACGGTCGTTGAGATCTGATTAGTCGCAATCTTTCTGAAAATAGGCATGAGGATGTCATTGTCAGTGATAGGCACTGTGGCAAACCCAGCTGGGTTAAGTGGGTTTGCTCCTGTGACGATGTTGTTAATGCTCGAGCCGTAGTTAACAAACCCTTCAAACTCAACTAATGATGGATTGAGCGATAAATGGATGAAGTTTTTGCTCTCATCGACGTTTGCCTCAACAGAGATATTAACTCCAACTTGAGTAGTCTCGAAGGCTGTGGGGTGTGAGGGAGTTACTGCAATAGGTGCAGGTGCCTGAAATCCTCCGTTCACGCCGTTATTATTATTGTTGTTATTGTTGTTGTTATTGTTTTGACCGTTGGATGCAAGTTCTGGTGGCTCGTATTCGGTAGGGTGAATGATTTCTCTCACGTTTACGAGGTTTGCAAGCTCACCGGGACGCGAAATGACACTGGGCTGCACGACAACATCAGTGCCTTTATTTTGGTCAAGGCCGCGCATAATGAGCTGCAGCTGAGCTGGGCCAATGGTGTGGGTGAGGGTGAGAATACCTGAAGCTCTGGTTGGCGAATCGCCAAAACCTGAGTCTGGTGAGTTCAAAAAGGCATCAATGCTGTTACCGATAGCATTCTCAGAGCCACTTCTAAGTCCAGCAGTGACCGGTGCTGCACTCTGTAGTGTGTCACTGACGAGTTCTGTAATGGAATTACCATTACTACCACCTCTGAGTATGCTAGAGCCTAGTCCAAATGGGGTAATAAGCCAATCAAAGCCAAGCTCTTTAAGCTTGGTCTCACTGACTCGTATAATAGTGACCTTGGTGACGATTTGAATGGGGGCGACGTTAGCAGCTGCTGAGACAATTTGTTCGACGCGTTCTATATTCTCGGCTGTGTTTTTTACAACGAGCGAGTTGATGGAAGCTGTGTAGCTAGCAGAAGCTCCTTCAGGGAAGGTGACGCCATTGTTAAGAAGGTATTCTTGAGCGCTGATCTTTTTGGCAAGTTTGCCTGCCGCGTTATCATTATTGTCACTGAAGATATCGTCTTCGCTGTTTTGAGACGATTGATTGCTCGTAGAGAATATAGTCGGTGGCACTCGGTAGCTCTTCGTGATGATTGCTCCACTGTTGGAGTTGAGTGAAGAGACTACGATAGCGCTGCCGTCGTTTCGCCATTGGGTGCCAGTTTGCTCGGTAATGTAGTTGAGCAAAATAGAGAGTGGTAGGTTGGCAGCATTAATACTGATACGAGCATTCTTGATGGCTTCGGCTTCAGCTGCTGTAATATCACCGAGCTTAAGGAGGATGTTGAGCGGGGGGAGTGTTTCGCCTGTGTTGCTTTGGCGGCTCTGTATACGGATGAAGTCAAGAGCTTCGTCAAGCTGGGCTTGGTCGAGATCGATATTCTGGATGTTCGTCTCTTTAAGTCGCTGCTGGACGGGGAGGACGGCATTTCCTAGTGATGAATCCAGAGCTACTGATGAAGTTGGGTTTAGGGCTGGAACAGTGGTTTCCCATGATTGGTCGACCGCATTCAGCATTTCGGATCGGGCTTGATCTCTGGCTGATTCGTAGTAGCGGGATTGCGCTGCGTTTGTTTTTTCTAGGCCTCGTCTGGCGGCAGAGTTATGGGCGTCGATTCTTAATACGTGCTGATATGATGCTGTCGCCTGATCGAACTGGGCGAGGTTATAATACCCTTCTGCCTTTCTGAGTAAATGGCCTACTTCGACGACATTATCTACATGCTCTCGTGTGAGGGCGGGGTTGTAGCGTATGGGGTCGTCGAGTTGCTTGCTGAGCTTTTGGGCGCCTAGATGATGCGGTGCTACATTTGGGCTGAGAACATTGCGAAGTAGGTCACGCGCTTCTGCGTAGTTGCCAAATTTGGCCAAACGTCTACTTCTCTCAGTAGCTGCTGTAGCGTAGCGGTCTGCTGTGGCAGCGCGGAGTTGAGCATTAAGCGAGCCACTTGGCATGAGGCGAAAAGCTTCAGCGTAGCTTTTTACCGCGATTTCGTAATCTTGTTTTTTATAGGCACTATCACCTACGATAAGGAGTTCTTGGGCGGCGTGTGTGTGGCTTGCTCTGCGATTGATCTCTTGCTGTAGCGTGGATTCTTGTGCCTGAAGGCTGGTAAGGGAAATGGGCGCACAAGCAGCGATAGCGCAAGCAATGCTTGTTGTGGTAATCTGCTTGGTTTTTAGAAAAGAGGGGCTCGCCATAAGAATGATTGAGAATCTATAAACAGATTTCAGCTTACTGGTAAGCGTAAAATTGAGAAAAATACAGCTTGAGTAACCAGTCGCAGATCATTGCACTAGCAATGATCTGGCTTGTTTTGTCTTTATCCTTGTCCGAATTCGGCGACGGTTTGGCAGAGTATCTCCATGTTCTCAGGCTTGGCTGAGGGGAGGATGCCGTGGCCTAGGTTGAGAATGTGCCCATGGCGGCCTTTCATTTTTTCAAGTAGTCTGAGTGTTTCACGGCGTGTGATCTCTCCAGTCGCTGATAGGATGAGGGGGTCGAGGTTACCTTGGACGGCTACATTGTCGGGCAGGCTGTCGTAGTAGCTAGGGAGGTCTATTGTCCAGTCCACACTGAGCATACGTGCCCCTGTGCTGGTGAGAGCGCTTTTTTGGTGTGCCATTCCTTTGGCAAAGATGACGATAGGGAAGTCCTCAGGCATGGCTGCGATGATGCGTTTGATCCACTTAAGCGACATGTTTTCGTAATGGTCAGCTGGGCAGAAGGCTCCTGCTGAGTCGAAGATTTGCAGGGCGTCGACTCCGGCGGCAATTTTCATCCTAAAGAGGTCGATGACGGAGTTGGTGACTTTTTCCATCAATTTCTCAAACACAGCGGGCTCAGAGTAGTAGAGTGACTTGAGGGAAGCTAGATCCTTGAGTGAACCACCTTCAGTCATGTAGGCAGCGAGTGTCCATGGTGAACCACCGAAGCCGAGTAGAGTCTTGTCTTCACCGATTTCTGCGCGTGTCATGCGGAGTGCTGCTGGTAGGTAGGCGAGCTTTTCTTCGATGTCGGATGCATCGAGGGCGTCGATCTTCGCCTCGGAGTCGAGTAGGTAGTCCATGCCGATACCGCCACCTTCACGGAAGTGGTAGGGCTGACCAAGAGCTTCTGGTATGATGAGAATGTCGGAGAAAATGATCGCTGCATCCAGTGGGTAGCGCTTGAGGGGTTGCAGGGTAACTTCTGTGGCGAGCTCGGGTGACTTCACCATTTCTGTGAAGGTGTATTTCTCCTTAAGGGCACGATATTCAGGTAGGTAGCGGCCTGCTTGACGCATTACCCAGAGTGGAGTCTGGTCGGTAGGCTCACGGCGGAGAGAGGCAAGGAAACGTTCTCTAGAAGTCATCATATGCGGGCAATATGTGTGGGTTTTTCGGCGAAGGGAAGCGCGAATTTAAACATCATCTTATTCGTTTGAATTGAAGCCAGTATACTGCACAAATCACTCGTCGAATATTTATAATACATTCATCGCTACTGATTTGTAGCGATGATTCTTAGTTGATCAGGCGGCAGAGGAATGGGGGATTACTCTGCATGGGTGATGTCTCGGAGGCCGATTTTACTGAAGTCAATCGGGGTGATGCCCATTTGGATGGCAGGTGAGCCTGGCTGAAAGCGGAAGTCGCCGTGATCTGGGTCGACAAATAAGGGGTCAACGGCCGCACTGTGGATATCAACACCGTCAGCCCTTTGCTTGCTGAGCATGTCTTTGCCTTGCTGGTGGTTTGCCTTACTAAAGTAGATATTTCGATCGGTATCCGCGTCTTTGGCTCTGGCTAGTTCCCTGCCGCGACGGTCTTCATTGAGCGCTTTACCTTTGGCTTCGAGTTCACTGATGTATTCGCTTACTTCATTGGATGAATAGAAGATGTTGCGCTTGATTGTGGCTCCTGTCATGGGGCCTTCACGGACGGAGAGGTAGTATCCGCGTGGGGGGGAGATGATGTCTGCAATGATGTTGTTTTCGAAGCGGTTGTTGAGCTTGAGCATCATTCCCTGTGAGCTGCATTTGTAGATGAGGTTCTCGGCGATGAGTGTGTCCCTTTGCCCGCCGTCGGTTCTGATAGCACATTGCATGATCATCGGTGTTATTAGATGGTGAATGTAATTACGGCGTATGATGTTATTAGCTCCAGCTCCTCGCACGTAGATGGCATTGCCGTCACCGAGTTTTTTCATCACATTGTGGATCTCGTTGTATTCGATGATGTTGTCATGTGAGTGCAGGTATGGATGAATGTCTTCGTGTGTGTAGCCTTTTTTGAGTTTGCCGATTTCGTGTCTTCTTACCGTTCTACCTAGCTCACGTCCTTTTTTAGCGATGAAGTCTGTCATGCAGCCAGATAGGATGAGTCCTGTGTAATCGGTGTCATGGATGAGGTTGTTGGCAATGCGGTTATTACCACTTTGCCAGATGAAGATACCGGGGGAGTGCCAGTAGACTTCGCCTACATGGTGGATGCGGTTATTGTAGATGAGGTTGTTTTTGCTGACGTCCTTGGTGCCTGGTCCGTAGCCGGCGAGAAGGATGCCTCCGCCTCCGATGTGCTCGATGTGGTTATTGGATAAGGTGTTTTCTTGGCCGTGGAGGTCGACGCGAATGGCGCCACTGCCACTGTGGAGGAAATGACACCGATCAATGGTGCAGTGGGCTGTGCCTCGGAGTCGGAGTAGGGCATTGTCTTTATCAAACATATCCCAGTCGTGCTGGAGTCCTGCGTCGTCTTTGGCGAGTTGGTATCTTTTGGCGTGTTTGAAGGTGAGTCCACTGAGCTGAATGTGGGTGGCAGGTGTGTCTGTCGATTCTTCTAGGTGAATCTCACCTTCGATGCGGATGAGTTCATTGAGCTGAGGGGCGAAAATATCAGACTGGCTGCGTGGCCAGAGGTAGAGTTTTTGCTCCTTGGTATTGAGCACCCATTCGCCTGGCTGATCGAGCTCGTCGATGATGTTTTCTATCCAAGCATTGGGTGTCTCGGGTAGGAAGTGGAGCTGATTCATCGAATAGGTGGCTTCGATGCTGGTTTGAGCTCGGCTGGTTTGGGCATCGGCAGATGTGATGGGGAGAATGTTTACAATCCACGCGTGGTGAGGTCTGACGATGATTTCAGCATCAGTAGCACGGGCTAGGTTTTTGAATTGGTTTTTTGGGTATAAGAAGTGATCGCGCCCATTGCCCTTTTTCTCAGTGATAAAGCCTGCTGAGCGGGCTCTGGGTAGGAGGCCTTGGTCGTCGTAGAGGGTGAGGAAGTCTTCCTTTATATTTGAAACGTCAGCGACAAGTATCTTGCCTTGGGCTGCTTTTGGTAGACCCTTGAGTTTGCCCGTGAAGGGCTTGAGATTTCTAACGATCTGCGCTGATGTGAAGATGGGTGTCTCACCGGGGTAGGCGGCGTAGGTGATGGTGGCGTCTTTACTGCCAGAGTCGCTGAGGTTAAATACGACGGTTTTGCTGAGCTGGTAGGTTCCTCCGTGGATGTATACAAGGATGTCGCTCTTTTTGCGTTCTTTGAGTGATCTTACCGCATCTTTGGCTCTTTGGAGTGTGGCAAATGGGCCGTCGCTTTTGTCTGCTGCGGGTTCTGGGAGCGTTCCTGACCAAGTATCTGAGCCGCTGGGTGAGATGTGAAAATCAGCTTTTTGAATAGGACTCGATTTAGCGGAGAGTTGCTCGTTTTTCTCAGAACAGCTGGCCGTGAAGATAGTAATCAAGAAGATGGATAAAAGTGCAGATAGGGTTGCTACACAGGTTGTTTTCTTATTCATCTTGGAAAGTGCGACTTGAAGTGTGGCTGTAGGTTGCTGAATATAGTTGAGATATGAAATCAGTTAGATCTGATTACGTTGGGGTTGAGTTAATTCTATCAATGGTTTTTATGATAGAATTATTTGCTCTTTAGTATCAGTTTTTAGTGCTGAGAGAGTGCCTTTTAATGAAATGCTTTAATCTTGTGTTTTAACTAATTAAGAGGCGGGAAAGTTATGTATCTGAATTCGATAAAGAGATGAATTGCTGTTTTGAATTCATTTGCACGTGCTCAGGTATGGAGCTGTATCGCAGCTAGTGTCGTGCCGTTGCCTATGTAATGGTGAGTTTTTTGAGGGAGTTGTGATCTTTCTGAAGAGTTACCCCGCGTCTCAAGGCCCCGAGTGTAATTGTGACTGTGATTTTCATAGAGCGTAGCGTTAGCCGAGGGGGGGGAGCTCTCAGTGGTCAGTTGCTTTATATGAAGATGCTCAAGGAGCTACATGAAATGCTCAAGGATTTATATGAAATGCTCAAGGAGCATGCGAACACCTGTAATGAGTAGGACGACGGCAAATACTTTCTTTAGCGTTTGGTTATTGAGCTTAGATCCTATCAAAACACCTACAGGGGCAAAGAGGACGGTTAAAGGCGTGATGGTTAGAAATCCTGTAAGATTGACTAGGCCACGGGTGCCCGCTGGTGCATCGACAGGCGTGCTGCCGATTAGTAGCATGGTGAGTGCGCCCGGTAGTGAGATGATGAGCCCTATAGCAGCTGCAGTGCCCACTGCCTTGTGAGCTGGGTAGTTATAAATGGAAAGCAGAGGCACTGAGATCGTTCCTCCTCCAATACCGATCATTGAGCTGAAAAAGCCAATGGACAATCCGATAGCTGATTGCCCGACCATGCCGGGAAGTTGGCTGAAGGGTGCTGGTTTATTCTTTCTGAGTAAGATGTTGAGCGCTGATAAACTGGCTACTAGTCCAAATAATATAGTTAACCAGCCACCATCAATCCTCGTCACTAACCAGCTACCCGTAATGACTCCGAAGAGGATATAGGGTGCCCAGCGCTTGAGGAGTGGGAGGTCAATGTTCCCTCGCTTACGGTGTGATCGGATCGAGCTTATGGATGTGGGCACGATGGTGGCCAGTGAGGTCGCAGTAGCTACCAGCATGGCTGATTCTGCTGATACGCCGAGGCTTTGAAAAAGAAAGAAGAGCACAGGGACGACAACGATGCCGCCCCCCACACCTAATAATCCAGCGAGGATCCCCGCGAAGACCCCAGTGGCTACTAGGCTCAAAAATTCGGGCAAATTCGCTGTAATGTATTCAATGATATTCATCGGCGTGTCTAGAGACTGGTAAGTTCCTTTCTTATGATTTCAGCACCTGCTCGTAGTGCGTTGAGTTTCCCTCTAGCGACTTCACGTGAGAGAGGTGTCATGCCACAGTTCGTGCAGGGGTAGAGTTTATCAGCATCGACATACTTGAGTGCTTCTCGAAGTGTGGCGGCTACTTCTTCAGGTGTTTCGATGTCATTATTGGCGACATCAATGGCTCCTACCATTACTTTTTTTCCACGAATGAGTTCGATGAGCTCGATGGGGACGTGAGAGCAGTGGCATTCTAGGGAGACGATATCAATGCTGGACTTTTGGAGCATGGGGAAAATCTCTTCATACTGTCGCCATTGGTTGCCTAGTGTTTTCTTCCACTCTGTATTCGCCTTGATTCCGTATCCATAGCAGATGTGGACAGCTGTCTCGCACTTGAGCCCTTCAATAGCTCTTTCTAAGCAGGCAATGCCCCAGTCATTGACCTCCTCAAAGAAGACATTAAATGCTGGCTCGTCAAATTGGATGATATCAACGCCCACAGCCTCTAGTGCTAGCGCTTCTTCATTGAGAATTTTTGCAAATTCCCAGGCGAGCTTCTCGCGACTCTGATAGTGGGCATCATACAGGGTGTCGACCATGGTCATTGCACCAGGAAGTGCCCATTTGATAGGCTGGTCGGTCTGGCTTCGTAGGAATTTAGCATCTTCTACGAAGACTGATCTGGGGCGGCTCACTGGCCCTACGACAGTTGGCACGCTGGCTTCGTAGCGGTCACGAATCTTGACGATTCGGCGCTTGTCGAAGTCAACTCCGTCGAGGTTTTCAATGAAAGTGGTGACGAAGTGCTGACGTGTCTGCTCGCCGTCACTGACGATGTCGATGCCGGCGTGATGCTGCTCTTGTAGGGTGATGCGTAGGGCGTCTTTTTTTGCATCACTGAGCTCGTTTCCTTCTATTTTCCATGGTGACCATAGTGTTTCAGGCTCTGCGAGCCAAGATGGCTTAGGTAGGCTTCCTGCTGTCGAAGTGGGTAGTAGTGTGTTCATTGTTATTTCGTTGTTTAAAAGGTTTTGGAATGAGGGTTAGTGCGAGAGTAGGGGGCTAGATTAGATGCAATTGGCTGACCATTGCTGTAGGATGTCGTAGTAGGGGGTGATGAAATTTGCTTCGGCAAATGCACCTTGCTTCAGCGCTAGCTGACTGCGCTCCTC
>JALZUH010000128.1 GCA_023301645.1 Akkermansiaceae bacterium | reverse complement strand
AACACAAATCGTCTCTTTAGGCGACTTAGGGGTATTCCAGTCTAGGACTGAAATACCCCAAAAAACCAGCCTGCGGAGGCTATCGAAATCGAAAGCCTCCAAGACTAAAATCAAATTAGTCGAGGATCGTTCCAACACGACCAGCTCCAACGGTGCGGCCACCCTCACGGATAGCGAAACGCATTGTCTGCTCCATCGCAATTGGAGTGATGAGTGTTACCTCAAGCTCAACGTTGTCACCAGGCATAACCATCTCAACACCGTCTGGAAGCTTGATGCTACCAGTTACGTCTGTTGTGCGGAAGTAGAACTGTGGACGGTAGTTAGAGAAGAATGGTGTGTGACGACCACCTTCGTCCTTTGAAAGAACGTAGATCTCACCTTTGAATTTTGTGTGAGGAGTTACTGAACCCTTCTTAGCGATAACCTGGCCACGCTCAAGATCGTCTTTCTTAAGACCACGCATGAGAAGACCAACGTTGTCACCTGCGCGACCTTCGTCAAGAAGCTTACGGAACATTTCGATGTCTGTAACTGTAGTAACCTGTGTGTCACGGATACCTACGATTTCAACTTCTTCCATCTTAGATACGATACCGCGCTCAACACGACCGGTAGCAACTGTTCCACGACCTTCAATCGAGAACACGTCCTCAATAGGCATGAGGAAGTCAAGATCTACTGGACGCTCTGGCTCAGGAATGTAGGTGTCTACTGCTTCCATGAGCTTCATGATGTTTTCTTTGTGAGTGGCGTCGCCTTCAAGTGCCTTGAGAGCTGAACCTTTGATAACTGGGATTTCATCACCAGGGAATTCGTAAGCGTCAAGAAGCTCACGGATTTCCATTTCAACGAGCTCGAGGAGTTCCTCGTCGTCTACCTGGTCAACCTTGTTCATGAATACTACAAGAGCTGGAACACCTACCTGACGAGCAAGAAGGATGTGCTCACGAGTCTGAGGCATTGGGCCATCAGCAGCTGAACATACGAGGATACCTCCGTCCATCTGTGCTGCACCAGTAATCATGTTCTTAACGTAGTCCGCGTGACCTGGGCAGTCAACGTGAGCATAGTGACGATTCGCTGTTTCATACTCAACGTGTGCTGTGGAAATAGTAATACCACGCTCACGCTCTTCCGGAGCTGCGTCAATGTCTGCGTATCCCTTAGCTTCTCCACCCATTGCTTCCGCAAGGATTGTTGAGATTGCTGCTGTAAGAGTTGTCTTACCGTGGTCAACGTGACCGATTGTGCCAACGTTTACGTGTGGCTTGGACCTTTCAAATGCTTCTTTAGCCATGATGTTATTTTTGTTTGTTGCCCGACCTGATTGTTCGGGCTGCTGGTTTTTGTTTTGTTTGTTTCTCAGAGCTGGAGCTCTTGGCCGGAATTGAACCGGCGACCTCGTCCTTACCAAGGACGCGCTCTACCCCTGAGCTACAAGAGCTTATGCTCATGAATGCCCTCCTACAGAATCCTTGATGAAGGCACTATTTAACGGCTGTTTTCGCAACCAATAAAAAGCACATTCACTCAGGGCTACCGAGGGAAAGCGGGCGGCAAGCTACCAGAGAGTGGCGCACTGTCAAAAAAAATCTGTCACATTTTCATCTTTTTTAAAAATAGTTGCCTTTTAAACCTCATTTCACAACCTCTCGCCATTGTAGTTATCTAAGTTTCATAACTATTAACTTTCCCCCAAGAACAAATTCAACTACCCCCTTTCTGTCAGCCTTTATAGTCATGCGCGTATTTTCCATCTTATTTCGAAAAGAACTCAAAAACTACTTCTTCACTCCATTCGGGTGGGTTGTGCTCACCCTCGTATTGCTCATGCAGGGAATGTCGATGACCTCAGCTATGGAGCTGATGAAAAAAGCCCCGCTCACCGAGAACTTTCTTTTTGTCTCCACTGTCCGCTCACCTAATTTCTGGTTCTACTTTCTCTTCATTTTCCCTCTCATCACCATGCGCCTGTTTGCAGAGGAGGCAAAGACAGGCACACTAGAAACCTTGATGACCGCTCCGGTCACCAGCCTGCAGGTCGTTTTTTCTAAATATTTCGCCTCCCTCACCTTCTACTCCCTTCTCTGGCTACCGATTTTACTCCACTTGAAAATCTTCAGCATGGTGACAGGTGGCCCTGCACCCTATGAAATGGGACACCTCATCGGTCTCTACGGTATCCTCATACTCATGGGCAGTCTCTTTATCGCCATCGGCTGCTTCGCCTCGACGCTTAGTAACAACCAAATTGTCGCCGGCATTATTGCCATCGCCATCCTTATCATTCTCTTTTTTGTAGGCCTTGTGCCCTACTACACTGGTGAAGGCTTTCAGGCGGTATCGATCTTCCACTACATGTCTGTGCAGGAGCATCTGGCAAATTTCGCTCGTGGTATCGTCGACACCCGCCCGATCGTCTACTACCTATCGACGACCTCATTCTTTCTCTTCCTCACCCACGTCACCCTTGATTTCCGACGTTGGAAGGCATAATCCTGCACTGGCAGCTCTCCTATTTCTCACCGTATACCCTACTCAGCTACTCCGTAATACCTAACGCCCATGTCAGTAGAACCTACAGCGAACACTCACACTAGCAACAGCACTAGCAAACCGATCAAACGTATCGGCAGAAGCTTCAATCTCGCGCTACAAGCCACACTCTTTGTCATCGTCCTCATCTCGGCTAACTACCTAAGCTGCGCACGACACGAAAGAATCGACCTAACTGAGAGAAAGGACTTCACCCTATCGCCTATTACGACCCAGTATCTTCAGAGTGAGACCTTCCAAAAGCGTGAAGCCCCTCTGCACGTCATCGCCGTCGTTCGTAGAAACTCCAGTCACTACATGAGGATTTACAACCTCCTCGACGAATACAAAACCGTTGCTAATGGCAACATCAAATTAGAATTCGTCGACCCGCTGCGACAGACAGACCGCACCTTGGATATAGAAAACACCTATAGCCAAGAATACACAGAAGACATGATCATCATCGATGGTCGCTCAGATTCAGAAAAAGAAGCAAGTGCCGCCCAAGCCAACAACACTGAGCAAAACAACACAGCCCCCCTCTCCGCGCACGTTCGTGCTACCCTCATCAAAAGTCTCTATATTACTGACGACTCGCAGAGCATTACAGCATGGCAAGATGAAGATGTCATCACCTCAACAATCATCGGAGCCGTTGAAGGTGACGCACGCAAGATCTACTTCGCAACCGACAAGCTCGACCTCAAATCCAAGCAAGGACAGACAGCTTGGCAAGTCCTACGCGGCATGCTCTGGCAGCAAAACATCAACCTCACCCCGCTTCGCCTCGCAGAAATAGACAGCATCCCACATGATGCCACAGGCTTCGCCCTCATCGGGCCTCAATACGACCTCGATAAACGCGAAATTAATATCCTGCAAGAATACTGGGACCGCCAACAGTCAGCCGTCTTCATGACCCTTGACCCTAAGGTCCAGCTCGACAACCTCCGTGTTTTCCTAAGAAACTACGGCGTCACCCCTCGTCACGACCGTGTCATCTCGGTAAAAAACGGCCAGACACTCTCCAGTGTTCAAAGCATCTTCAGCCCTGGTAGCAAGCTCAACCAAGACCTAGGAGGCAAGTCCACCATCTTTGACGGATCTACCTGCAGCCTAGAAGTGCGTGAAGGCGACGACAAACTACTCAACCGCTCGATACGCCCTATCGCCCTGATCCAAGCTGGCCAAGGATGGTGGGGAGAAACCCGCTATGAGGAAGAAGACCCGCAACTCAACCCCGAAGAAGACACCGCGCACCCTATCTACCTTGCCGCAGGAGTCGTCCGAGGAGATGCCATCTCCGCCGAAACTGAACACCTCGTCTCCAAGATGGTCGTCGTCGCCAATACCGACTTCCTATCTAGCCAGAAAACTCGCCCCGAGCAGGCCGACTTTGTCAAATCGAGCATCAACTGGATCATTGGCAGAGAAGACCTCATCGGTATAGGCCCCAAGAAACTCCACCGCCACAAGCTCACCATCCTCTCAGCTCACAATTCATTCATCAGCCGCCTGATCCTCTTCTTCCTCCCTGCCATCGCCCTACTCATCGCCCTCATCGTCTGGAACACTCGCCGAGCATAGCCTAGTCTAGCAACCCAACCTAGAACCTAGCTTTCCCCTCACCCGATTACATTCATGCGCCATCTTGCCACCCTATTACTACTCCTCCTCGCCATGCTGCTTGCGGGCTTGGCACTCAGCCATAGTGGCGGGAAACACTGGGACGCGATCTTCGGGCTACCACCCGTCGCGCAGGGAGAAACGCTCTTCAAGAGCGAATCCATCAAAGAGGTAAGACACGTCACCCTCAGAAACACCAATGGAGTCGTCGCCGAGTTCAAATTCATCGATGACCGCTGGCAGGCGCTATCACCATGGAAAGACCGAGCAGACCCCGAGTTCCTCCGCTTCCTCATTAGCTTCACCAGCCAGCTCACCGTCGAAGAATCACTATCAAGGAAAGCCTTATCACTAGAGGAATTCGGACTTAGCAAAGGAAGTATCGAAGTTACCATGAAAAATGCACAAGGTGACACCCTCTGCGGCTACCTCATAGGTAGACCCTCTGCCCTCCACGCCCAAGTTCAGCAGGATAAAGAGCTCATCAATGTCCCCAGCCTGTTCATTCGCCAGACGGACAAAAAGAAGAAAAACAATATCTACATCTGCTCCAATCCAACAGCTGAGAGCATCCACGCATTGTTCAAAAACGACTTCGAACGATTTCGCGACCACCATCCATTCTACTTCACACCCAGACTTCTCGACCAGCTCCGCATTCAGAGCCAACAAGGAGAAGTCGTGCTCTCAAGCGAGAAAGCCCAAAGCGGATGGCACATTACCAAGCCACTCAACCTCCGCACGGAGCGTGAAGACCTCGGCACGCTATTTAGCAACCTCGCCAAAATTAACGCCTACAAAATAGAAGACCGCGCCAACATCACCCTACCCACCACCGCAGAGAATCACCCCCAAGCACGTGAATTCTCGATGCGCTTCACCGGTGAAGAAGACCCCATCACACTCAAGACCTACCCCCCTGAAGCTGGAAGCCCATACGCACTTGCCACAGTGAGCAATCGCCCAGAGATCGTCTTTCACATCCCCATCAGCGAGCCCGACATCACCTCACTCAGTGACATCGAATACGGTGTGAATGACCTCCGCGCCAAAACACTCGTGCAAATCAACGGGCAACAGCTCAGCACGATCATTCTCCGCCCCAAAAACCAACCTGACATCTACCTCAAACGCCAGCCAAAAGCCGAGTGGCAGATATCCAACGGTAAAGAATTCCAAGCCATCAATCACCAAACCCTCAGTGAGCTCATCTACGCCACCACCAAAGACAAGATCCAGAGATTTGTCACCGATGCAGCCACAGACCTCAGCCTCTACGGACTTGACGACCCCGCCATTCAGATCGGATTCATTGGCTATAATGGCAGCGGCACACGCCTAAACATCGGCAGGGACCCCAAGGGCGAGACCAACTACGCCCACATCGCAGGCTCACCTCACATTTGGGAAATCAGCGTCGAAACACTCGGCAAAATTGCCACCCATGGCTGGCAATGGCGCACCCCTGTCGTCTGGCACATCCCGAAGGTAGACATACATAAAATAGTCGTCCAAAAAGCCAAGCAACCAAGCCTCGAACTAGACTACCACTTCTTCAGCGAAAAGTGGCAAGCCACCCGTGACGAAAAAGACGTCACCGCCGCCATCAACCCAAACCGAGCCAACACATTCCTTAGCCATTTAGAATCTATCTCCACCCCAAGCTGGATCGGGCCTTACCACAAACAAGCCATAGAGCTACTCAAAACCCCAGCCCTCACCATCCACACCCACATCACGCCCGTTGACGAAGAAGGCGAGCCGCTCCCTGACATTATCAAAACCATCAGCATTGCCAGCTCTGCCAATGGACTGCTCCATTTTGGTAAAGTCACCACCAGCCCCATCACCCGCAAGAACAGTATCGAAGACGCTAATTACTTCCTACTGCAAGCCAGCGATGTCAAAAAACTAGACGTCGACCTCTTTAAATAACCACATTGCAGTAACTGCAGCATAGGCTATCTTCGTGTAACCTATCCCAGCTTAACCTTACTCACCTTCGCACCCTTTATCCTTACAATGCCTTCACTTGATACTACCTCCATCCGCAAGGACTTCCCCATCCTTCAGCAGGAAATTAACGGCAGCGCTCTCGTCTACCTCGACAATGCCGCCACCTCCCAGTCCCCGCAGCAAGTAATCGACGCTAGCGTTGATTACTACAGCCGTATTAATGCGAACATTCATCGCGCCGCCCACACCCTCGCGCGCAAAGCCACAGAAGCCCACGAAGCGGCAAGATCCACCGTAGCCAGCCACCTCAATGCCAAGCACGAGCACGAAGTCATCTTCACCTCTGGCACCACCGACGCGATCAATCTCGTATCCAACACGCTCGCACTATCTGGAAAAATCTCTGCCAGTGACAGCGTCATCATCTCAGGGCTCGAACATCACTCCAACATCGTGCCATGGCAGATGCTCTGTCAGGTCACTGGTGCCAAGCTCAAAGTCATCCCCGTGCTCGATGACGGCACCCTCGACCTAGAAGCATACCATCAGCTGCTAGACAGCAGTGTCAAACTCGTCGCCCTCAATCACGTCTCCAATGCACTCGGCACGATCAACCCCATTGAGGAGATCATCCCAGCTGCCAAAAAGCACGGAGCCCTCGTCCTCATCGATGGCGCTCAGTCCACACCACACATGAAAGTAGACGTGCAGGCACTAGGATGCGACTTCTATGCCTTCTCAGGCCACAAGGTCTACGGCCCCACAGGCATCGGCATCCTCTACGGCCGCGAAGACATACTCAATGAACTACCACCATGGCGTGGAGGTGGTGAAATGATCAAGGAAGTCACCTATGAGACCAGCACCTATAATGACCTCCCCTTTAAATTCGAAGCCGGCACACCCGACATTGAAGGAGCCATCGCCCTCGCTGCCGCTATCGACTACATGAACTCCCTCGGCATGGACAACATCGCCGCCCACGAAAAGCGCCTGCAAGAGCGCGCGACCGCTGCCCTTTCACAGATTGAAAACATCGAGTTCTACGGCACTGCCGCTAACAAAGCCGCTGTCGTTTCATTTCTTATCAAAGGTATCCACCACTACGACCTCGGCACCCTCATTGACCAGATGGGAATTGCCGTTCGCACTGGCCACCACTGCTGCCAGCCTCTGATGGCACGCTTTGGCATCACCGGCACCGTGCGAGCATCCTTCGCCGCATACAATACAGAAGAAGAAGTCGACCTCTTCATCGCAGCCGTGAAAAAAGCAGTTCTCATGCTCAGCTAAGTCACTGCTCCTCATCACCCACCGGCATGAAAGATCAAACACCGCAGACCCAATTCCCCAGTCATGCCGATGTCCAAGTCATCGAGCTAGCTCCCCATTACCCCGCCTTTATCATAGACAATGCTCACGCAAAGGCAACCATCGCCCTGCACGGAGCCCACATCATCGACTATCAGCCTCACGGTCAAGACCCTATCATTTTCACCAGTAAAGACGCAGCGTTCACAGCTGGCAAAGCCATCCGTGGCGGCATTCCCATTTGCTGGCCGTGGTTCAACGCACACCCCACTGACGCTAGCCTGCCCTCCCACGGCTACGCGCGTAGTAGCTTCTGGACACTCGATACCATCACCACCAGAAGCATCGATACCGACATTAAAACTGAGACCTCTGCTGCCA
>JALZUH010000127.1 GCA_023301645.1 Akkermansiaceae bacterium | reverse complement strand
TGAGGGTTCGAATCCCTCTCTCGGCACAAATTTTCCTGTAGTTTAATGGATAGAACACTTGGCTACGAACCAGGGAATAGGGGTTCGAATCCCTTCGGGAAAACTTTTTTATTAATTTTTTTGTTATATTTTTGTAGTTTAATATATTTGTTGTATATTTGCACTTTAGTAATTAAAAGAATTTAGATTTTCAATGAAATCAATTATGAACATAGCGACAATAGTTAAGACTGGGAGAGATATTATCTCTTGGAGCAAAACTGGTGTGTAAATAATTGAAACATACGAATAACAGTTGAGCTCCTTAAAAAGGAGCTTTTTTTATGAATAAAATTTGGGGCTGCATGAACCAAGGCAAGGCGAAGAAGGTTTGCACCTTTCTTGAGGTGGGTTCGATACCCACGAGTTCCACAATAAAATGATGACACTATTTAAAAAGAAATATAAACATGGGCAAGGTAGTTATATTCTTATGTATCATTTGTATAATAAGAGGAGCATTTCTTTTGCTGTAGCTAACCCAGGCTTTATTATGATGGGTTCATTTTATTACACCGTAAATCCCAACTCTTGGTTGGATGGACAAATGCTTGTTGTGAGATCTTGAAGAACAGGAGATAAATGACATGCATACAGTAGTCTTGTGCGTGATTCATAATAGCTCCGCCAAAGACACCCCTAAGGCGGCACATCTGATAGCTCGGGGTTGAATACCCCGAGACTAAATCACCCACCTCACCCAGCACCCTAGACGGGTGCCATCAGCTAGCGTAAAGTTAGGCTCACTTGTCAGATCAAGCTAGCTAGACATTCTGGCAGAGAAAAAGCCAGTTCCGGCTTGTCAGGATGGGATTCTCTGATACATAAGCCATTCCGCGCAGCGTGCAGGATCGTCCAGACGGACTATTATAGGTAGGAATTCTCCTCTCTATGAGCGCGTTACCAACACTAAAAAACACTACCAATAATCAAGATTATGGCACGTATATTCGGCACAGAAATACCGAATGAGAAGCGCATTGTTGCTTCTCTTCCCTATATTTACGGCATCGGTCAAACGACCTCTAAGCGTATTCTTGAGCAGGCAGGAGTGGATGCAGACATCCGCACCGGTCAGCTTACAGAAGAACAGCTAGTTAAGATCGCCCAAGTCATCACCTCAGAAGCAATCATCATTGAAGGTGACCTTCGTCGTGAACAACAAGCCGCTATGAAGCGACTTCAAGCAATTAACTGCTACCGTGGCATTCGCCATAAGGTAGGTCTCCCCGTTCGTGGTCAACGCACCGGCACTAACGCACGCACTCGCAAGGGTAAGCGTCGCACAATGGGTGTTGCTAAGTAATCCACTGAAACCTAATTATTTTTAACTATTATGTCTGAAGAAGAAATCAAAGACGAAGTCACTGCGACACCTGAGGCTGCAGCAACTGAAGCACCTGTGGAAACACCTGCAGCTGCTGAAGGGACTCCTGCAGAAGCACCAGCTGCTACTGAAGAAGCTCCTAAAGCTCCTGAGAAGAAGCGTGACATTTTTGCTGAAATCGCCGGTGGCGAAGAAGAGCAAATCCGCATTCACAAGGCGAAGAAGAGCAAGAATGTCCTCAATGGCATCGTGCACATCGTAGCTACCTTTAACAATACTCTCGTAAGTGTGACTGACCTTAATGGCAACGCTATTGGTTGGTCTAGTGCTGGTAAAATGGGCTTCAAAGGCTCACGTAAAAGCACAGCATACGCAGCGCAGGTTGTCTCACAAGATGCATGCCGCCAAGCAATGAGTCATGGCCTTAAAGAGGTTGAAGTTCGTGTTAAGGGACCTGGTTCCGGTCGCGAATCCGCAGTTCGTGCAGTGCAAGGCCTCGGTCTTAGCATCACTGCTATCAAGGACGTTACTCCTATTCCACACAACGGTTGCCGTCCTAAGAAGGCTCGTCGCGTGTAATTCACCACTTACTTTAACTTTTTAAACTATTATTTATTATGGCTCGTTATACTGGCCCCAAAGACAAGATTAGCCGTCGCTTCGGCGTAGCACTTTTCGGACCTTCAAAAGCGCTTGAACGCCGCGCATTCCCTCCCGGGCAGCACGGAGTTCGCGCAGGTCGCCGCAAGAAGTCTGACTACGGTATCGCACTCGGAGAGAAGCAGAAGCTTCGTTTCCAGTTCGGTGTTCTCGAAAAGCAATTCCGCCTCTACTTCGCAGAAGCAACACGTCGCCGTGGTATCACAGGTGAGGTTCTTTGTCAGCTTCTTGAGCTCCGTCTCGACAATGTTTGCTACCGCCTCGGCCTAGGAAACACACGTTCGGCAGCTCGTCAAATGGTGAACCACGGTCACATTCAGGTTAACGGCAAGCGCGTAGACATTGCAAGTTTCCAAGTGAAGCCTGGTGACACCATCAGCGTGCAGGACAGACCTAGCTCACAGCAGCTTGGTCTTCGTTACATGGATCTTACACAGGCAGTTCCTCTTAAGGACTGGCTCACACTTGATCGCACAGACATGGTTGGTAAAGTAACTCGCGTTCCTGAGAACGACGACTTCGACCACCAGGTGAACGTTCAGCTCGTTGTTGAGCTTTACTCACGTTAATTAGCGCTGTCTTTCGACAACTTATTTCAAACGGTGAATACCTTAGGGTGTTCACCGTTTTTTGTGTCTAGTAGCCACGGCCTATTAAGGATTACATGGTGCGATGTGGCTATGATTCACGCTTAGGTAGGGCTTTTTGATTGTAATCTCGAGAAGGGTCAGATAAATGGTCTCTTGCTCTGCATAATCTCAGTGATTCATTACATGTTTAAATATATCATTCTCTTTCTACTTTTTGTAACTTCCATTTCAGCAAGCCCTTTTATTGATGGGGCGTGGAATGGGAAGCCTTGGAACAAGGCTCATCTACTTGTGGAGGTAGAAAAGGGTAATCCGGATGCTCTGGCAGAGTGGGCGTCTTGTTCTGATAATGTTAGAATCGGCATTGCCCATGATCGTGAATTAATTAACGAGCGCTTCGAATTGGCGGTGGAAGGTGGCTCTCTCTTGGCGAAGGCGTTTTATGGTAATTTCCTCGCTAGAAATGCGGACGAGAAGCTGAAAGCTCGGGGCTTGCAGATGATGGAGGAGGCGCTCAAAGAGGGGCATCCACTGGCGTTGTCTGGCATGGCAAGGAGAAAGATGTTTGGTCATGATACGGAGGTGGATCTTGAGGGGGCTCACAAGCTACTTAAGGAGGCAGAAACGCACAATAGCGCTCTGGCTATTGCTATTTTAGGTTTTTATTACCAGTATGATGAAAAGAACAATACGAGGTATGATATTGAAAAGTCGATCGCTTATCGTAAGCAGTCATTGATCAAGTTCGACAATCCTTATGCAGCGGTGAATCTTAATTCGATGCTAGAAAATAGGAGTTTGGAGCGATTTCACCATCTCATCGATCTAGACACGCTTGATCAGGGTGATCAAGCCATTGAGGAGGCTGCGCAGTTAGGTTTGCCGTTTGCTTTAGTGACTGTGGCAAAAGCATATTATGATGCCAAAAAGCCGCATTTAGCTCTGCCTATGATGGTGCGCGCTGCGAATTTAGAGCATGCCACAGCAAGGTCTTATTTATCTATTTGGTTTGATCGTGGCTATAAGGTGAAGTCGGGTAAGGGCGAGAAGCTGGTCGCTAAGGCTAGTTACTTGGAGTCAATTAAGTTTGCTGGACTTAGCTATCGTAGTGGTGATCAAAGCAGTGCGGCCATAAGAAACTACGCTCGCTACCTTTATTCTGAGAAGAATGATACGCCTGATCAGCTTAAGCTAAACCATGAGAAAGCAGAGGATTTGCTTCTTACTAAGCTGAACTTTAATGAGCATACGAGCTATGATTGTAACTGTCACGATGCGCTGGCAGCTGGTCTCATACGTATTCATAGCGCAGATGAAAAGCCATTGGATGAAGCGCTCGTTGCCCGTTCCTTTGCTCATTATATTTATCACCACGATCACACGCCAAGTAATATTTATACGATTGGCTGGTATATGCTCAATGATAAGGATCATAAATTCTATGATCCTGTAAAAGGGTTAGCGGCGGCGACGTCGTTTCTTGAAATAGCAGACAGTAAGAGTAAGTCCGTGAAGCCTGCCAGAAATCTTATTAAGAGATCAAAGAAATTTATCACGGGGGAACAGAAGGCTCTGGCAATGGAGCTTGTTGCAGATGGATACCCCACGTCTGAGAAATACCGTCGCGAAGCGTATGAATACCTGCTTAAGATTGGTGATATCTCACCTGAGCATAAATTCAGAGCGAAGCGTTAATTCCCATTATTAATCTGAACTATTAACCATATCTTATGACATCACGCATAGTCGCCATTTTCTTGTTTTCTGTAAGCCTTCTCACCGTAGATCCTGTGCGAGCAGAGACCTCGTTGTCAGCAGAGGCAGTTGTTAAGCAGTTACTTAGCGGTGAGGAGTTATCCCCTAAGGAGCAGGTCGCCTTCGCGCTCGTGGAGTATCAGGATCCTGGCAAGATCAAGAAGCTCATCGCTATTGCTAAGCTAGAGGCGAGTGAGGAGAAATATAAGCAATATGAGACTCTCTATAATGACCTCTATGGTAAGAAGAATAAGGAGTATACAGGGGCTGTAGCAGGTCTTGAGGTGGGTTGGTATCTGATGTCAGAAGGCGATACCGTGATGACCTTGCCTTTGATTTTGAAGGTGGCGCCTAACTCCGCAGCTAGTGACGCCAAGCTAAGACCAGGGGATGTTATTGATAAGATGGGTGGCTTCGAGCTATCGGGGAGTGAAACACGTAATGAATTCGTGGCGTTAATTAATAACTGGCCAAGTTCAGAGCCGCTTGTTCTTGAGGTGACTCGCTCAAAGACCAGAGATGCTGCGAGTGCGAGAACAAAGGATCTCAAGACTAGTGTTAGCCTCTTCGGTGGTAAGTAATGGTTGTTGGCTTGCAGCTAGTGGCCCAGATTACTGCTGAGTATAGCTGTCTGGTCGTCTAGCGTCAGGCTTTATAGCTATGAGGCTGCTAGTTTAATGTGGCCTGGTTGCTCTTTTTGGCGCTTGTAGGTCATCGGGGTTCATCTACGTGTTTCAGTGTCACTGAGGCCGTTTTGCCTGCTTGTGGAGGCATTGATGAGTAAGTGAATAGGGTTTTTGACCAAAAAAAGCGCCGACTCGCAAGAGTCGGCGCTTGGTAAATGAGTTAGTTACCTGTGAGGG
>JALZUH010000126.1 GCA_023301645.1 Akkermansiaceae bacterium | reverse complement strand
GATTAACAGTCACCCGCTCTGCCGCTGAGCTACGCAGGAACTTTCAACTTTATTTGGTGTCGTTGCGCGGGGCGCTCCGACGCGCGGAAATTGCCAGATAATTCTATCTTTGCAAGTAATTTCGATAGTAAAAGTAACTTTTTTTTAGAGGTGCTTGACGCTGTGGAGGAATGGTTGTTTGTGGTCGCTGCTGAAAGTGACTAAGTATGAATGGGTTTTGCTGTTTGAGCACTATTTCAGCATGTTAGTAAGCTGCTGAAGAAAGTTTTGTAGAACAGCTTTTAGGACCTCACTAACAAACGATTAAAGGCGCAACGAACTGTTTTCCCTCACATGATGGATTACAAATGACTCAAGGTGCGCTGGTCATACTTACTGATGGAAGAGTCGAGTAGCGGCAAAAATAGGGCACAAAAAAGCGGCGACACTCTGTGAGGAATGTCGCCGCTTATGATTGATCGATTGTATTTAGCTTACTTTGCCAGCTGGATTGACTTCAGCTTCTAGGTTGGCATCGAGGAGCTCACGGCGTAGGTTGGTGCCGCGTAGCTTACTCCATAGGTAAACGATTGGAGATGCGATGAAGATCGAGGAGTATGTTCCTACAATCACACCGATCATGATCGCGAATGAGAAGTCCTTAAGGGCAGCTCCACCGAAGATATAGAGAACGAGCACGGCTACAAAGGTAGTCAATGAAGTAAGCACTGTTCTTGATAGGGTGGTGTTGATCGCCTGGTTCATGATGTCCGCTACGTCACCACGGCGGGTGCGGAGATCTTCACGAATACGGTCAAAGACAACGATCGTGTCATTAATCGAGTAACCTGCGATGGTGAGGAATGCTCCTACGTGGATGAGGGAGAGCTCGTCACCTTTGAGGATGATGAATCCAAGACAGATAAGAATGTCGTGGAAGAGCGCGGCAAAGGCACCAAGTGCGAATGAGAACTCAAAGCGAACGGTAATATAGACGAGGATGGCAATCAGACCAAGGAGTAGCGCCCATATCGCATTACTGAGAAATTCTCCACCGAGACTTGAGCTAATCGTCTCTGTGCTGATCTGGTATTTATTGAGTGCTCCTTCTGCTGCAGATGTTTTGGTGTTGAGCACGGGGAACTTTTTCTTAAGTGCCTCTTGGATGGTTTCTACATCTTCATTAGCACAGCGAACGGTGAAGAGGTTTCCAGTGGTATTGGACTCTTCTTGTGATGACGGTATTTGGGATAGCTCGAGTGTGCTGAGGAATTGCTGAGCTTCGACTTGGTCGATTTTCACTTCGTCATCGAGCTGAATGGAGAGCTGAGCACCACCTGTGAAGTCGATGCCGAGGTCTTTCTTACCATTGATCCCGATATTACCAACGGCTAAGAGAAGGAGAACTACTGAGATCGTGAGTGAGATCTTGCGCTTGCCGAGGAAGTCGACTGAGCGCTTATTGATCAAGTTCATGAACTTGAGGTTCTTGAGGATACCTTTATCTGCTGCCCACCAGAAGAGGACACGTGTGCAGAGTAGCGCAGCGAGCATCGATGCTAGGATACCGAGTGTGAGTGTGACGGCGAATCCCTTGACTGTGCCACTGGCTCTCCAGAAGAGAATGACCGCTGTGAGTAGGGTAGTGATGTTTGCGTCAAAAATCGCTGAGAATGCCTTGTCGTATGCTGCTGAGATAGCGGCTTGGACTGATTTGCCCTTAGCGAGTTCTTCTCTGAGTCGCTCGTAGATGAGAACATTAGCGTCAACTGCTACACCAATGGTGAGGATGATACCTGCAATACCCGGTAGGGTGAAGGTGAAGCCAAACATAGCCATCGTTCCGAAGAGGATGAGAATGTTTACGGTGAGGCCAATGAGAGCAATGAGTCCTGCGAAGCGGTAGTAGATGAGGACAAACACCATAGTAAGAGCGAGTCCTGCGATACCTGCAGTGATGCCCTGTGAGATGGTTTCCTTACCAAGTGTGGCTGATACGGAGCGCTCTTCGTCGACGATGAGTGGGTTTTTGAGTGGGTTAAGAAGTGCTGCTGCGAGCTCTTCTGCTTCTCTGAGGTTTTTCTGACCACTGATCTCGAAGCGTGAGCCGAGTGTGCTCTGAACTGTTGGCGCACTGAGAACTTTACCATCAAGTAGAATGGCCATTCTGTCGTAGCCGTGGTTCATTTTGCTGGTGAGCTCAGAAATCTTCTTGGTGCCTTCGCCATTCATTTCAACGATGATGTTGAATGCGCCACCGGTCTGGAGGGCTTGTGCGTGCACGATGTATGATCCGTCCATAATGGCGCGGCGCTTGAGAAGGATGTTTTCTCTGTATGCTTTGCCCTCTTTATCTTCGTTCTCGGCAGTCTTCAGCTCGTAGCCAGGAACGATTTCGTTTTCTGGGTCAGCTGCGACCTTGTTTGCCATT
The DNA here is from genome assembly GCA_023301645.1 of Akkermansiaceae bacterium. Classification (GTDB taxonomy): domain Bacteria; phylum Verrucomicrobiota; class Verrucomicrobiia; order Verrucomicrobiales; family Akkermansiaceae; genus Oceaniferula. Next base: position 30,062 of record JALZUH010000126.1, on the reverse strand, counting down.
GAGCTTGATTGTGGGTGGACTTCTTTGAGCTCCAGTTTCGCTACCTTTTCAAGTGTGGTGCGGATTTTAGTAGCAGCTTCTGGGCTGACACCTGGCATCTGGACGAGGATACGGTCTGCTCCTTGTGCTACGATGAGTAGGTCAGCTGTGCCCATAGCATTGAGTCGCTTTTCAATGGTTTGGATCGCTTGTGCCACGGCAACGGATGTCACTGGCATGACTTCACCATTAGGTCCGATGTTTGGCTGGACTCTGAGAGTGAACGCTGAGCCACCTTGGAGGTCGATACCACCTTTGAGCATGTGAGCTTCCTTGAGTGAGGTTTCTCCAGAGATTACTGAGCCCCATTTGTCCTGTGGGATAATAGAGAGCAGACTAAAGACTGCGATGAGGGCGATAATGATCGTTCCGATGTTACGCTTCTTGCGCTGGAAGTCGGTGGCGAAATACCAGAAGAAGAGGGCGAGGAGGCCTAGACCTGAGATGAAGGTCATCAGCTGGTCGTCACTGGATAGGGATGCGATAGTCATGATGTGATGGGAGAGTGGCGAGATACTAATCAGGATAATTATGTATGGGTGCTATTACGTGCTTACTTAGTGTCTGATTTTTTGTCTGAGATCTCAGACTTGGCAGTGATGACTGTAGCGATAGCTACGCGGTCGTATTTCACGAAGACGTTATCGGCGAGCTTGAGTGAGATTGTTTTATCACTGACGGCATTGACTGTGGCGTGCATGCCACCAATGGTGATGACTTTATCACCTTTTTTGACGGCAGCTTGGAGGTATGCTAGTGCTTTGCGCTGCTTCTGCTGCGGGCGGATGAGGACGACCCAGAAGACGACGATCATCACAAGCGGGAGAATGAGTGGGTTAGCTGCTGCAAAATGAGTTGCCCCAATGCTTGTAGAGAGGTTGAGTAATGTAGTGATCATGATTGTTTCAGGTAGCGTTTGTTAAAGTTGTTTTTGAAGTCGGTGAATGTGCCCGCCTCGATAGCCTCGCGTGCTTGTTTCATGAGGCGCAAATAGAAATGCAGATTATGCAGGGAAAGCAACCTTAAAGAAAGCATTTCACGAGATCTGAAGAGATGGCGAATAAAGGAGCGAGAGTATTTCTGGAGGTCAGGATGAGTGCTTTCATCGAGCGGGCGCTTATCGAATTCAAACTCCTTATTTTTAATGTGAATAGGGCCGTCTTCAGTAAAGGCGAGTCCGTGACGCGCTACGCGAGTGGGCATCACGCAGTCAAACATGTCGACACCTCGTGAAATCATTTCGAGCATCTGGGGTGGGGTGCCTAGTCCCATGGCGTAGCGAGGCTTGTCCTCGGGGAGAAATGGCACAGCGTTTTCTATAGCGCGTATCATTTCTTCCTCCGGCTCACCAACTGAGATGCCTCCGACCGCGTAGCCATCGAAGCCTATTTCGACGAGTTCTTTGGCAGACTTCTCACGCAGGTGTGCGTAGGTGCTGCCTTGGACGATGCCGAAGATGAGCTGCTTCTGCACAGAACTTCCCTCGACACTGTCCTTGGAATCATTCATCCATGGCACGTGTTTAGCAGCATTTTCTACGTGCCAATCTTTACAGCGTTTTGCCCACCTCGTGGTGAGGCTTAGGGAGTCTGAGGCGTATTTCTCCTCACAGGGGTAGGGAGGACATTCGTCAAAGAGCATGGCGATGTCACTACCCAGAGTGGCTTGTATTTCCATGCTTAGCTCAGGGGTGAGCATGGTTTTGGCACCATCGAGGTGATTGGAGAATCTCACACCTTCTTCGGTGATTTTTCTGAGTTTGGCCAGTGACCAGACTTGGAACCCTCCAGAGTCGGTGAGAATGGGCTTATCCCATGTGCTGAACTTATGTAGACCTCCTAGCTCGCGCATGACATCGAGGCCAGGGCGAAGGAAGAGGTGATAGGTATTCCCGAGGATGATCTGCGCGTCTACGATATCGACTAGCTCATCTGGGGAGAGTGTCTTCACCATGCCCTGTGTGCCCACGGGCATAAAGATAGGCGTCTGGATATCTCCGTGAGCGGTGGATAGCGTGCCTGTGCGAGCTGACGTGTCCGAACAGTGGGTGTGAATCTTAAAAGACATTAAGCGTGATGATGATCAAGGGGAAGTGACAGATAGTCCGTGAGCAGTATGGTATATAAGACTACTCACATGGCGTTTTTACATGCCAGGGATGTTTAGCCCACCAGTGAGCTTAGACATTTCAGCTGATGCCATTTCCTTACCTTTAGCGACTGCTTCCTGCACACCTGAGAGCACGAGCTCTTCGAGGAATTCTACGTCAGAGGCGTCTACTACAGCAGGGTCGATCTTAATGGACTGCACGTCACCAGCGCCATTGGCTACAACGGTGACTTTACCACCGCCGACAGAGGCTTCTACGTGTTTCTGTGCGAGCTCTTCTTGTGACTTCTGCATACCAGCTTGCATTTGCTGGGCTTGTTTCATGAGTTTTTGGATGTCCATTGGTTTAGATTTTTTTAGTTAGTGTTCTTACGTGTTGAGTCGTTGGTTTATTACGAAATGATTGACAACTCTTTGTCGAGTGTCGCGAGCATTGACCTTATTGAAGGGTGCCTTCGAAGATTTCAAGAGCCTTGAGAATAAGGGGGTCTTTGTAAAAGTCGTCATCGAGTGGCGCTGGCGCGTCAGACTCCTCGCTGGATTCTGACTGTGCTTGAGGCTCGGGGTCTCTTAGTGCCGGCCCAGGCTGAGGTATGACCGCGGCAGGAGCGTCTTCAGCGTCGTTGATGAGTTCATCAAAGCTTTTGCTGGGTGCCGGCTCAGGCGTGCTTGTTGCGGCTGGTTGCACGGACTGTGCTGGAGTTGGCTCGCTTGGTGTCTGTTCAGCGGCGTTTGAGGAAGGGGGTGACTGCTCCTCGCTGTCATCGTGCCACGGCGGGCTAGATGTTTCTGGTGCAGATACTTCTGGCGCAGGGATTACAGGTGACGCAGGTAGGGAAGGTGTGTTCTCGGTGGTGGGCTGAGGGGCACTTTGTGGAGCTGGTTGGGCTTGAGGTGTTGTCTCTACAGCTGCAGCTTGGGCTGCTACTGACGGAGTCTGACTTGGGGCAGGCGTCTGCTCGATCGGGCCTGCTCCTGCGAGGGCTTTGATGACGTCGCTAATGCGCGCTTCGTTAAGCGACTGGATAGCCTTGATGAAGCCGATTTCCATGTGGAGGCGTTTGTTAGCAGCCCATTTCATCCGCCCCTCAGTGTCAGCTAAAGTGTCGATGAGAGCAAGAAGACGATCGGTCTGGATAGGCTGGGCGTCTTTGACAAGGGCTGTCCATAGCTCAGCAGGGAAGCCTTCGCTACCAGAGGTGGGGTCGAGCCGATTGACGAGGAGAGCTCGAAGGCAACCAATGAGTTCGGCGAGGAGCTGTGAGAGTTCCTTACCGCTTTCGGCTTGCTGATGAATCAGTTCGAGGGCTTGAGAGCTCTCCTTTTTAACGAGGTGGGCGGTGAGTGCCGCGACGGTATCACGGGATGTGAAGCCGAAGATTTCGAGAACGTTAGCCTCCTTGATCTCTTCTCCACAGAAGGCGACGAGCTGATCCATCATCGACTGGGCGTCACGCATTCCACCGTCAGCACCTTTGGCAATGGCCCATGCAGCAGCATCATCGAGGGAGACATTCTCCTCAGCTGCGATGAATTGTAGGTGCTTGGCAATAGTGTCTGTCGGGATCGGACGAAGGTCGAATCGCTGGCAGCGAGAAATAATAGTGGGGAGGATTTTATTAGGCTCAGTGGTAGCGAAGATGAACTTTACGTGATCGGGTGGCTCTTCGAGCGTCTTGAGCAGGGCATTAAAGGCTGCAGTGGTGAGCATGTGCACCTCATCAATGTAGTAGATCTTAAACTTGCCGCTAGTCGGGGCAAACTGCACGTTTTCGCGAAGCTCGCGCACCTGCTCGACGCCATTGTTAGATGCACCATCAATTTCTAAAACATCAAGTGAGCGACCTTCAGCTATCTCCTGACAAATAGGGGACTCAGGGTCAAAATCAATCGTAGGGCCTTCAGGGCAGTTGAGCGCTTTTGCTAGAATACGTGCTGTCGAGGTCTTGCCCGTGCCACGAGGCCCGACAAAAAGCCAAGCATGTGCCAATCGGTCACGCTCAATGGCATTGCGAAGAGTTGAAATAACATGATCCTGCCCTAAGACGTCTTTAAATGTCTTGGGGCGGTATTTTCTGGCAAAGACCTGATAGCTCACGCAGGGGAATTTAGTTAAGATCTGCGTTTTGGAAATGGTGAAATTCAGAAATCATCGAAAAAAATACAAAAGCCCCCCTTTAAGAGGAGTTGAGACGAGTTTCAGTGCGTTAAGGTGGTCTACAAAGATAGCGAGGGGGGCTATTTCTAAATTGAGGGTTGATCATTCGCAGTGTTGTCGTTATTCGGAGGTGGATTTCGTAGGATATGAATCTCACAATACGCCAATGATGAATGACTTGAATAACTTCCCCCTCTTTCAGGAAAAGATGATCAACGCTGGTGTCAGTGCTGAGGCTATTGCGTCATTCCGACATAACTATGAAGCTCTAGCACGTAATGAAACAGGCATGATCTCAGAGGAGAGCATCATTCCATGTGAGGATATACCAGTGATCCCTGACCTATCCGCCGATGATCAAGACTTCGACCCGTCGCTCTTGGCTAAAACTGTTGTTATTAAACTAAACGGCGGCTTGGGCACAAGTATGGGACTCAAGAAGTCAAAAACACTGCTGCCTGTCAGAGATGATGCCAACTTCCTTGATATCATTGCGAGGCAAATCATCCACCTCCGTGAGTCGACCCAGGCAAAAGTGAGGTTCCTGCTGATGAACAGCTATAACACTTCTGAGGACACCCTTGAGTATATGGAGACCTATGAGAGGGAAGAGCTCTCAGGAGCTGGCTATATCGAGCTCATGCAGAACCAAGTCCCCAAGGTCGACGTAGAGACACTTGCACCTGTATTGTGGGAGAAAAACCCAGCTCAAGAATGGTGCCCGCCAGGTCACGGAGATCTCTACGCAGCACTCCTTGGAAGTGGTTGGCTAGACGCACTCATTGACGGTGGTGTGAAATACGCATTTGTATCTAACTCAGACAACCTAGGTGCCGTGCTCCATGCTGGTATACTCAGGCACTTCGCAGAAAGCGGAGCACCCTTCCTCATGGAAGTAACACGCCGCACTGCAGCCGATAAAAAGGGTGGACACCTCGCACTGAGGAAAACTGATCAGCAGCTACTACTACGTGAAGTCGCGCAGACAGCCGAATCTGATATGGCCAGCTTCCAAAACATCAAGCTGCACCAGTTCTTCAATACCAATAGCCTCTGGATAAGGCTCGATCATCTCAAAGAGCTACTTGAGAAAGAAGGCGGGATTGTGCCGCTGCCGTTGATTAAAAACCAAAAGACCGTAGACCCAAGGGACAAGGAATCACCTGTAGTCTTCCAGCTAGAAACAGCTATGGGGGCAGCCATCGAGTCTTTTAATGGTTCACAAGCTATATGCGTGCCACGCTCACGCTTCACGCCAGTAAAGACGACCTCCGACCTCTTCGCCCTCCGATCCGATGCCTACGCACACACACCAGATGGTAGAATAGCACTCGTAGCATCACGCGAAGGTAAGCCACCGGTTATTGACCTCAGTGCCGAATACAAGTTTGTAGATAGCCTGCAGGGAATTGGCATGCCCTCACTACTGAGTGCTCAGAAACTGACACTTCGCGGCCCAGTGAGATTCACCGATGGTGTCAAAATAGTTGGAGAGGTCACCTTTATTAATGAATCTGGAGAGACCAAGTGGATCGCTGGAGGAACCTACAAAAACGAAGAAGTCATTCTCTGATCGGGGGCTTGCATTTTCGCTAAACAAGCGTATCTACAGCCCAGTAGCCTTACAGTATTTTTGCCCTGTTTGAACCTTTTGCCCTAACCTAACGATATGGATCTAGAACCTAGAGAGAGAAATCCCGCTGAAATCCGCAAAACAATCTTTGCACTCATCGCAATAATGATTATCGGAGCTATCATTGTTTTATCGGCCTATAAGAGACATGAATCCAATATGGATCAAGAAAGACCGCCCATTTCAGCACGTCTATCTAAAAACTTAGGAGCTAAGAACCATGAGGGTAGAGTCACCAGCCTCTCAGTATTTGAAAATAAAGTATGGTTCGTGGCCCCTATATGTGTCAGTCAGCCAGGTGAGAATAAGCACGCGCTGGACATGATCAAAGAGCTAGCAGAGCACTACCGCGAAAACGACCAAGTTGGACTAGCACTCATCTCCACAGAAGGTGTCGACCTCGGAGTAGGCCCTGAGCAGCTCGCCAAAGCAGTCGAAGAACTCGGTATTAACACCGAAAAAATCATCGTGCTGACCACTGGTGAAACCGAAAAACAACGCGGATACATCAAAGATCAGCTCAGACTAGGCATCGTATCAGCACGCCCCGAAGGTGATCCTGCTGGTAAGTGGAAGTTCCCATCACAGATAGCCCTCATCGACCAGGGCATGCACCTACGCCAGCGCTACGACTTCCGCGAAGCCCACCTGAGCCATCAGCAAGCTGTCAAAGACCTCGCTGCAAATCCTGAGCTAGCAGATGAAGAAGGTTTTGATCGTTATATCAATGCCGTAAAAAACCTTAAAAACACACTGCATAAAAACACCTCTTACGTCTTAGCCGAAGTCAGCACAGGTAAGAAAGAGCAGCCGAAGCAGGACGCTAGCATGTAATCAGCAGCCGATAGCAAGAGACATTAAAGCTGCCCCACCAACTCAACCACATAACTACTCATGAGTGATACGAAGAAAATAATAACTATCTACGCCACTGTGATCGTGGTATCAGCCCTCATCATGTTTATCGCCTTTGCCATTCGTGGCAAAAACCATGAGCTAGCTGAGATCAAAGATACCCCACAATATCAAAAAGAAGCCAACTTCGAAGCTGTGCTTCAGCTCGAAGAAGACTTCCTCTTCACCAACCAAGACGGCGAAGAAGTCAGAATTTCTGACCTCAAAGGTAAAGTCTGGGCATTTGCCCAATTCTACGCCTTCTGCCCGATGTGTGCAGAGCGTAATGACCAAGGACTAAAGGCCCTCTACGAAAAGTTCAAAGCCGATCCTGACTTCATGGTCGTCTGCGTCACCGTCGACCCCGAAAACGACAGCACCAAGCAGCTCAAAACCTACGCCAATGCACTTGATGCAGACACATCAGACTGGCTATTTCTCACCGGAGATCCTGAGCCGATGAAGCGATACATGATCGACGTCATCAAATACCAAACCATCGTGAAGCGTGAAAATCCCGAAGAGGCAGCTCGCCTCGGCACCTACGAACACGACATGTCGATTGCCATCTTCAACCGTGATCTCGGCATGGTAAAGCGCCACGACCTATTCAACGCGAAAGCCAAAGGCGACGCCTTCTATACAGGTGAAGAAAACAAACTACACTTCACTGTAGAAACACTCCTCAAAACTCAGTAATCAATCGTAGTAATGAGCCAGCCTGATAAAAAGAAGCTTAAGAAGCTCATCATCGCCTCATGGGTGATCACGCTCGTTGTGCTAGCTCTCGTCGGAGGAATGCGCCAATACAAGGTCGATATCGGCATGCAGCTGCCGATGCTCCCACCACTACACGCCCTTTGTAACAGCATTGTAGCCATTAGCCTCATCATCGCAGTATCTGCTGTGAGAAAAGGCAATATCACACTGCACAAGCGCTTTATCGGAGTCGCCGTCGTCTTCTCGACGATCTTCCTGCTCAGCTACGTCCTCTACCACGGCACCCAAGAGGAAGTTCGATTCGGAGGAGAGGGAACAGCCAAGACAGTTTATCTATCTTTGCTACTCAGTCACATCGTGCTCGCCGCTGTGAGCCTGCCATTTATTCTCACCACCCTATCACTAGGCTATACTAATCACCTAGTAAGGCATCGAAAAATGGCACGATGGGTATTTCCACTCTGGCTCTACGTAGCTGCCACTGGCCCCATTTGCTACTTCCTGCTCAAGCCTTATTACTAAAGGTGATTCACACCTCACCCACTAGCGTGAGCTACATAAGCACAATACCCAGTTAGTGGCTGCCATAGGTGCTGCAGAATTAACTTGGGGCGTCACGGTTTCTTATGGAGTTGAGGAGCACGATAGAACGCTCCGTAGTAAAGAAGGCCCAAAGACAGGGAAAGCACCCAAACGCCCAGCATGACCTCTCAAAGAGGTCATAGCACAAGCGAGTATGCTGACCTTACATTCTGCGGCGATTCTTCATGGCTAGAAAGCGCCTGATGAAGTAGAGCAACTGTCCGAGAGAAGCAATAGCTGCTACAGTGTAAGTCATCGCTGCCCAGAAGAGGGCGTTTTTGGCCTGTCCCTGATACTGCTCAGATATGCCAGTTTCTTCGAGCCAAGTTAATGCGCGGCTGCTCGCATTGAACTCAACCGGAAGGGTCACTACGGTAAATAAAGTCGTCATCGCAAATAGGGCGATCCCGATCATAAATACGTAATAGTTTCCAGTAGCGGCAAGAGCAACGCCTGCCATGATGATCCAGCGAGAGAGCTTCGAGCTGATATTGACCATAGGAACAAGCTTTGAGCGCATGGTCAGAAAGGGGTAGGAAGTCGCATGCTGCACGGCATGACCCACCTCATGAGCAGCTACGGCAGCCGCTGCGATATTGCGCTGTTCGTAGACCACAGAGCTTAGATTTACCGTTTTATCTCTAGGGTTATAATGGTCAGTTAGCTGACCGCCTGTAGAAATGACTGAGACATCGGATATATTACGATCTGCCAACATCTTCTCAGCAACCTCGCGCCCACTCATAGCAATAGGTAGCTGGGAAAACTCAGCGAAGCGCTTCTGCAAGCGGCCGCCAACCCATCGACTCGCGAGCATTGCGAGACCGGAAATGATCATAAAGGGAATATCCATCATAGATTAATAAAAGGTAATAGAGGTGTGAAGAGTGTTGAAAAAGAGATGATGCAAACAAGCCCAAGGGTAATTGTGAAGCGGTTAAAACCTCACAACACATTGTAAGCAAGTGCTTTATATAAGCGCTACTAACAATTCGAAAGGCAATATTAAAAAAACATCATATCCTTTATAAGGAAAGCCAGGGAGGAACTTTTGTCACAAATAATTCCTCGAACGCCTCAGCCTCAGAACGGATGAAGACAAGCAGTGCGCGTTAGTTATTATTACCTGATCTGGCACCGCCTCGCGAGCGTCGGCGATTATTAATCCATAAGTAAAGTGCTACAGCACATATGATGAGCTCGACCATAAAGGTCCAGTGTAGCACGAAACTCAGCACCCACCATGACTGGGTAGCAGGAACGTCGATAAAGTTCAGCAAACCTCTATCGAATGGGTAGAGCCATGCTATGCCACCAACGGGAGTGTCTAGTAGCAGATGGAGACCTACTCCTAGCATCGTATAAATACAGGCGCGAGCCCATCTGGCTTTCTTTAGCAAGGATAGCAATACTGATAAGCCTCCTAGTAGCAACACCCAGACCATGGGGATATGAGTATAGTAGAGGTGATGATTAGTCTGCCTACCATCAATGAGGTAGAAATAGAACATGTCTATATCAGGCAGGATGCTGCCTATGAGAATACACCAAAACGCTATAGTTGCATAAGCTTTCTCGATACGTCTCTGGCTGAGGGAGGCTACGATGTAGCCACTGGAAATGGGCAATGAACATAGGATCAAAAAAGGGGGGCTGCGATCAATAGCGTGATAGATGAAGGTGGAGAAGATCCAAAATAACCAATAAATGTAAATGGTGTGGAATAAATAATCTAGCTGCACGCTCTTAGCTATGTCACTTCGGGGTTCCTGTTAGTTGATACGTCTATAACACTAATATAAATAAAAAATATGAAATTAATTAAAATGGTAATGGTTGTCGCTGCTTTAGCGCTTGGATTAAACGCGAATGCTGAAGAAGAGAAAATGATGAAGGATAAAACGATTGCTCTTAATGGGTATTGCCCAGTTTGTTATATTGCTGCTGGTCAAGCACACGTAGGTAATAAGGCAATTTCATCAGAGGTGAATGGCAAGACTTACCTGTTTGTTAGTGAGGAAATAAAAGCTGTTTTTGATAAGGACCCTGAGAAGTATCTTCCTCAGTATGACGGCTACTGCGCTTATTGTGTAAGCCACGGTAAGAAGGCTCCTGCTGATCCTGTGTTCTTCGCAGTTGTGGACGGTAAGATCTACTTGAATGCAAATGCTGAGATCCAAGGCAAGTTCGATGCTGACTCAGCTGCTGTGATCGCTACTGCTGATGCTAAGTGGGCTGAAATGCAGAAAGAAGCCATGATGAAGAAAGAGGCCATGATGAAAGACGAAATGAAGAAGTAATTTCTTCCATTTAATTTTAAGCGAACACCCATCGCCGATCTGTTTAGTAAACGGATTGGAGATGGGTTTTTTGTGCACAGGTGTTAGCTTAGTAATGACTGCTACAGGTGTTCCTTGGCTGTATTGCTTATTATGGAAGCACTACCTTAGGTCGCGCTCAAATCTTAGTAGGCCTTTACTAACAGTGGGGAAGATGAGCCAATACCAAGAACGAAAAAAGCACTGCTAGGTGAGCAGTGCTTTTTGTTTTGATTGTTTTTGAAATCAGTCGCCTGTTATTTAAAATGGTTAGACGACGATCGTCTGCTCACGATTAGGGCCGTTGCCGACATAGGAGACCGGTGCTCCAGCTAGCTCGCCGAGTCGCTTGAGGTAAGCTTGGGCGTTGGCTGGGAGTTCATCCCATGAACGTGCAGCCGTCGTATCGGACTGCCAGCCTGGAAGTTCTTCGTAGATTGGCTGAGCTTTGTCCCATGCAGCACGATTGGCTGGTGGGAAGTCGTGGCGCTCTCCATCGATCTCGTAGGCGACACATACTTTGATGCTTTCGCGCTCGTCGAGTCCGTCGACGATGGTAACAGCGAGATCAGTAACACCATTGACCATACATGCGTAGCGGATAAGAACCATGTCGAGCCAGCCGCAACGGCGTGCTCTGCCTGTGGTGGCGCCGAATTCCATGCCACGTGCGTGGAAGTATTCTGAAATCTCGTCGTTTTCTGTGATGAAGGGGCCAGAGCCAACACGGGTGGTGTATGCCTTACAGACACCAATGACACGATCAATGGCTGTTGGAGGGAGTCCTGAGCCAGTGCATGCGCCACCTGATGTGGTGTTTGATGAGGTGACAAACGGATAGGTGCCGAAGTCAACATCGAGGAATGAACCTTGAGCACCTTCAAAGAGGATAGTCTTACCACTTTTCCATGCGTCATGAAGCACAGGGATCGTATTGGTAACATGTGGGCGAAGTCGCTCTACTGAGCTGGCGATTTCTTCCCAGACTTGGTCGACGGTGAAGGTCGGAAGATCGTGGCGGGAGAGTGTTTCATTCGCATCTGCTAGGCGGATACTGATGAGCTCGCGGGCTGTAGCTTCGTCGAGAAGGTCGGCGAGACGTAGTCCATTACGGTTTGCCTTATCAGAGTAGGTAGGGCCGATGCCACGCTTGGTGGTGCCGATCTTGTTTTTACCAAGAGCAGCTTCACGTGCTGCATCAAGCTCACGGTGATAGGGGAGAACGATGTGGGCGCGATCTGAGATGAGTAGCTTCTCTGCTGGGACGGCTATGCCAGCTTCTTCGAGATTGGTGATTTCCTTGCAGAGTCCTACAGGGTCCATAACTACACCATTTCCGATAACACATGTTTTGCCCTCCCAGAGGATGCCAGATGGCACGAGGTGGAGGACGTATTTGATGTCGTTGGCGATGACGGTGTGACCGGCGTTGTTTCCGCCTTGCCCTCTAGCTACGACGTCAGCGGTCTCGGTGAGGTAGTCGACGATTTTGCCTTTGCCTTCGTCGCCCCATTGGAGGCCACAGATGATGGTATTCACTTGATTAAATAGTATGTGTTGTGAGGGCTGCTAGATGTTTATATAGCGCCTTCAGATGGGCTGATTTGGATGGAAATAAGCCTTGAGTGGGTGGATTAGCGTGATGCTTCGATAAGGGCTGCAAATTCAGCAAAGAAGTAAGTGGCGTCATTGGGGCCAGGTGCTGCTTCTGGGTGATACTGCACGGAGAATGCAGGGAGCTCTTTGTGACGGAAACCTTCTACAGTATCGTCATTGAGATTGATATGGGTGACTTCGACAGAGTCTGGAAGTGAGTCTGAGTCAGTTGCGAAGCCGTGATTTTGCGCGGTGATCGAGATCTTACCAGTGCGGAGGTCCTTGACGGGCTGATTACCACCACGATGACCGAACTTCATCTTATAGGTGCTACCACCGAATGCGTGTGTGAGGATCTGGTGACCAAGGCAAATTCCGAAGAGAGGAGTTTGACCGAGAAGCTTCTTCACTTCAGCGTGGATGTAATCGAGGGCGGCAGGGTCTCCAGGGCCATTGGAGAGGAATACTCCGTCCGGCTTCATGGCTAGCACGTCCTCAGCTGATGTGCGTGAGTTGACGAGAGTGACATTGAAGCCTGCTTGGCGAAGGTGGCGCAGAATGTCCCACTTGATACCGAAGTCGTAGGCTACGATGTTATACTTTACCTCTGGTAGCTCAATGTAGTTACCTTGCTGGCCAGTGGATGGGTTGACCAGTGTCCACTCGCGTGATTCGCCTTCCCATAAGTGAGTTTTCTCGGTGGAGACTTCTTTGACGAAGTCGGAGCCTTCCATAGGAGTGGCTTCTTGAGCTGCTTTGATTGCTTCTTCAGCAGATAGCTCAGTAGAGATACATGAGCGCATGGCTCCAGCAGAACGAATGTGCTTGGAGAGGGCGCGAGTGTCGACACCTTCGATACCGATAATCTTATGCTCGGCGAAATATTCTGGAAGGCTCTGGCGTGACCTCCAATTCGAGGCAACGGGGGAGAGCTCACCAATAACAAGACCACGCACGTGTGGCTGGCTGGACTCGGCGTCTTCTGGATTAACCCCGTAGTTTCCTATCATCGGGTAGGTCATCGTGACGATTTGACCACGATAGGATGGGTCTGTGATAATCTCCTGATAACCAGTCATGGAGGTGTTAAAACAAACTTCTCCGGTAGTGGTTCCAGTATGTCCAAAGGCTGTGCCTTCAAATGTGCGTCCGTCTTCGAGTGCGAGGATTGCTTTCATGAGAACTTTTAGGTGGCCTCAGCAAGTTTTCTGCCTAGGCGGGCGCACTGTAGAAAGGTGCGCAGAAGAATCAAGCCACAAGTTGCTTCTTCTGCACAGAATTTTACAGACTGCGTATATTGTCTTAGGATTGGAAGGTGTCTGCTGCGGCTGTAGCACCATGGCTTACACTAACTGAACCATTGGCAGCTAAGTGATTGAGGCAGTGGAAGACGTTTTCGGGGTCAGCAGAAATCTTCGCTGCGACCTGTTCTGCGGTTTGTGCTTCTGAGCTGAGTTCAACTTTGACTTTTCCAAGGAGCTCAAGGAATACGCCTGCGGCTGCTTTTCCTGCCTCCACGCCTGGCTGGTGGTAGGCATTGATGTTTACGAGTAGGCCATAGATGGATACTGCTCGCTCAAAGAGCGCGATGAGAGCACCGATCGTCTCAGCTGTAACTTCCTCAATAGAAATAGTGATCGACTTACGCCCGCTCTCGTAGAGTGCGGTGCGGGTGCCTCGAAGGAATCCTTGTAGGTAGTCCTCGGCGGTGGTGTTCGGATCGACTTCGACACTGGCACCATCTCTGCCTTTGCGAACTTCGATGAAGGTAGCGAAGAAGTTTGGCACACCGTCACGTAGCTGCTGCACGTAGGCGTGCTGATCTGTTGATCCTTTGTTGCCGTAGACGGCAATACCTTGATTGACGACATTGCCATCGAGGTCATGCTCCTTGCCGAGTGACTCCATGACGAGCTGCTGTAGGTATTTAGAGAAGAGAACCAGTGAGTCCTTGTAGGGGAGGACAACCATGTCTTTTTCACCTTTGCCATTACCAGCATGGTGCCACGCTAGTGCGAGCTGCATAGCGGCATTGGATGAGACGTCAGCTACGCGGGTCTTGGCATCCATTGCAGCTGCTCCTGAGAGTAAGCTATCAATGTCGAGTCCTTGGAGAGCTGCTGGCACAAGGCCTACTGTAGACATCACTGAGCAGCGTCCGCCGACCCAGTCTTCCATAGGGAATGTGGTGATGAAGTTGTTTTCCTTTGCGAAGTTATAGAGCTTTGAGCCCTCGCCTGTGATGGCTGCGGCTTGCTCGCCGAAGTTGAGACCTGCTTGCTGGAATGCGTTTTGAGCTTCGAGCATGCCATTGCGCGTCTCGGCAGTTCCTCCTGACTTCGATACTACGAGGGCAAGTGTCTGGGCTAGTCCACCTGTCGTGTTACCGATACGACCGAGTTCAGCGTCCATGCCTGCTGGATCTGTGTTGTCGAAGAAGAATGTCTGCAAAGGGCTACTAGCACCAAGTGCCTCATAGATGAACTGTGGGCCTAGCGCTGAGCCACCAATGCCGATGATGAGTAAGTTGGTGAACTTGCCACCCTGTGGTGCTTTAATTTCCCCGCTATGGATTTTTCCGGCGAAGTCCTTGAGTGCTGCAATCGGCTCTGTGATCTGCTTCTTGAGCTCTTCAGTAGGTGCTAAGTCAGCATTGCGAAGCCAGTAGTGACCGACCATACGCCCTTCATCAGGATTCATGATCTCACCTGCTTCAATAGCTTTAATTCCGTCGAAGGCACGAGTGACTTCATGAGACATTGAGTCTGCTAGATCCTTTGGCAGATCCATACGCGAGCTATCAATAGAGAATCCCAGCTCAGGGTAACGAGTAAGTGAGTCTTGGAAAGACGACCAATTTTGTGACGTAGGCATACCTGCATATAGATGATGACTGAGGGGAATGACAAGTGCTTACTTCATTAAGTAAAATGATGACAAACAACGATTGATAGGAAGGCATGATGACGCAAGCTTAGACAAATACTTAAATATCGATAAACAATGCCCGAGGGCATCAAGAGCCTACTGATGTGCTTGCAGATGAGGTCTTATTATGTGAGGTTAATGACGTGCAGGGTTTGAGCAAGCGGTATCCCCTAGACTCAGTAGTTGCTATGATCATAGTGGCTATAGGAAGTCTAGCGATTATACCCGCCGCGACTAAAGCAGAGAAGGGGGGCTTAAGAATCGAAATAGAGCACCGCTATGATGGTAAGCGCCTAGCCTTGGACTCACTTAGCTACCGAGCAGGAGAGGTGTTTTCTGTGACGCGTCTAAGCTACCTACTTAGTGGATTCTCCCTTTCGACCCCTGACGGTGAGTGGGTTTCGCTACCCGATCAATATGCACTGATCGATCTGGAGAAGCGGATGACAAGTATTCATCTCACAGGAGTGCCTGACGGCGAGTATCAGGCTATTGCCTTTTCTATCGGGGTCCCTGAGAGTGTCAATCATGCTGACCCCACTCAATACCCAGCCGACCACCCGCTTAATACTCATTTAAACAACCTCCACTGGACATGGCAGGATGGCTATATCTTCATGGCATTAGAAGGGCGCTACAGAAAGCAGGACAAGGAACTCAGCGGCTACGTCTACCATTACGCCAATGACTGGAACCGTAAACGCATCGAGCTCCCCGTGTCCCTTCAGCTAAAGTCGACAACCACAAGCACCTCACAGATAGGGCTGAGCTTTGATCTGCAGTCTCTCTTTCATGGCGCGCAAAGGATTTCCTTTGGCACGACGGGTGACTCCACTCACTCGAAGCAGGGGGATGAGATCGCTAAGGCTCTGAATGTAAATATGGCCACTGCATTTGCCGTTGTAGGTGTGAGTGATGCCACACCACGCCCAGCTAAAGAAAAGCTCAAACCACTCTACTTGCCAGCAAACCCTGTAGGCTTTCCCTTCAAGATGTCAGCTCGTTTCCCCATACCCGATCTACCACTCGATAACCCACTCTTAGTAAGTAGGGTTGATCTTGGCGAAAAGCTCTTCCATGATGCCTCGCTATCTCGTGACGGCACTATTTCTTGCGCGTCATGTCATGACTTCGCATTAGCATTCTCTGACGCTAGGACATTCAGCGAGGGAGTTGACGGGCATACAGGCGCCCGACACTCCATGCCCTTGTTTAATCTCGCTTGGAAACAACGGTTTTTCTGGGATGGAAGTGCGCCGTCACTACGGGAACAGGTGCTTGATCCACTACAAGATCCACGTGAAATGGGCGAAACTCTAGAAAATGTAGCGAGGAAGGCAGAAGAAAACTACCCTAATGAATTCGCCAAAGCCTTTGGTAATAGTGATAGCACGGATAACAACAGTGCTGATGTCCAAAAAACAGAAGTCACAGCCGAGAAGGTGGCCCTCGCCTTGGAAGCCTACCTGCTGAGTCTCACCTCCTATCAATCACGCTTTGACCAAGCCATGAAGGGGGAAGTTGAGCTCAGTAAAGAAGAGCAGCGCGGCTTCGAGTTATTCTTTAGCGAATACGAGCCGCGCTCCGGTAGCTATGGTGCGGATTGTTTCCACTGTCACGGTGGTGCGCTATTTACCGATCATCGATTTCATAATAATGGGCTAGGCGGTCATGACGACATAGGACTAGAGGCGACAACATGGAAGCGCAGTGATCGCTATAAATTCAGCACTCCATCACTAAGAAACATCGCCCTTACAGCCCCTTATATGCACGATGGTCGCTTCGGCTCACTGGAAGAGGTTCTTGAGCATTACAATTCAGGCGTGCTACGAACCGAAAACCTTGATCCGAATCTGGCCAAGCACCCTAAAGGAGGATTAAATCTGCCTAAGTCTGATATTGATGCCCTGATTGCATTTCTAAAAACGCTCACCGACCCTCAATACAAGTAATCGCTACCGTGCTAGCATTTACTCTAAGGGAAGCAGTCCTCTATGACCCGTATCTAGATTAGCAGGATCTGGATATGGTATCTGTTTTGAGAACAATCTTTTTTGACGAATTGACTAATGAGCTCACTTTAGCCACCTTCCTTTTCATATGCGTATCTTTATTAAGAAGTTAAAGTTTATCCCGCTCGTCGCTAGTCTAGTGATTACTAGTGCTTGCACCTCGACCCCTATTGCCTCTCCTAAGGTCGTGCCTAAGCCAGCTCCAAAGATCACTAAGCCCTCTGAAATCAAAGGCTCAATAGCTCAACTAGCAACCCGCATCCTACACCACCCTAAGATCAAGCTCATGCGCGGGCATGTCAGTGGTCGAGTAGACACTGCGACAGCGTATCATAATATTTCTTCTGCATCACGTGGCTACAGTGCTCGCCTCAGTAGCTATGGTAATGCACCTGGTGGCTACGCAAAGCTCGATAAAAGAATGCTCCAAACCATGCTCTACATGGCTGATGTAAAAGGCTGGTCATATCACGTCACTGAAATCGCCGGCGGCTCACACAGCAGAAACTCTCGCCACTACCGTGGTGTCGCCTTCGATGTTGACCGTATCAATGGTGTGAAAGTCGGATACGGCAAAGCCTACTACAGAGAGTTTATGAATATTTGTCGCCAAAGAGGTGCTACAGAAGTGCTTGGACCTGGCAGCAAAGGGCATGACAGACATATTCATATCGCTTGGAAATAACCAAGTAACCTATCATTTTTCAGCTACCATTTGTTGAACACCACATTGAAGATCATATCGTATTTCTATGCTACCACAGCTCATCACTGAGATACCTGGTCCGCGCTCACTCCAGCTAGCCAAGGACTTAAAGCAATACGAATGCCGTAATGTCACATTCACGGCAGCTAACTGGCCTGTTTTCTGGAAAAAAGCTGAAGGCTGTAATGTCTGGGACGAAGACGGCAATCGATACCTCGACCTCACTGCGGCATTTGGCGTAGCGGGACTCGGGCACGGCTGGTCTGCTCAGGCAATGCGCGATCAGTCTGGCGAAATGATTCACGCCATGGGGGATGTGCACCCTACAGCCCTCAAGCTAGAAGTGTGCAAGCTCCTCTCAGAGATGACCTTCGAGCGATGGGGTGGCTCATCAAATCGCGGAAAAACAACCCTAAGTAACTCTGGCTCAGAGGCTGTCGAATCAGCTCTCAAGACCGCCTACATGGTAACGGCTAAAGCAGGCATCATCTGCTTTCAAGATAGCTACCACGGCCTTGGCTACGGAGCACTACTTGGAAGTGGCTTAGAGAAATTTCGTCTACCCTTCGTCGACCAGCTCGCACCACTGCGAGAACTCCTTGATTTCCCAAGAAAAACAGCCGATCTAGCATTACTCAAGAGTCAGCTAGGCGCCATCGACAGCAGCGCAATGGGTGCTCTTATCGTCGAGCCTATCCAAGGGCGGGGTGGTAAGATCGTGCCACCAGAAGGATTCTTGCAGATACTCAGAGACTGGTGTGACGAGCACCAAGTAGTCTTGATTTTCGATGAAATTTTTAGTGGTTTTAATCGCACGGGCAAACTTTTTGCCTGTGACTGGGAGGAAGTCACACCTGATATCATCTGCGTGGCAAAGTCCATGAGTGGTGGCTACCCCATCTCCGCCTGTATTGGAAAGGCTGAGATCATGGACTACTGGCCAGAGTCGGAAGGCGAAGCACTTCATACCAGCACCTTTTTGGGCAATCCCGTGGGCTGTGCTATGGCAGTCGCCTCACTACGCGAGCATGGTAAGTCAACTACAGCAGAGCTAGTCAGCGAGCGCAGTGCCTACCTACTGCGCTTACTCAAGAATCTAGAAAGCCCACTGATTAAAGAAATACGGGGCAGGGGGCTCATGATCGGTATCGAGCTAATCCACCCAGACAGATCACCCGCAGGTGACATCTGCGGACGAATACTCACCGAAATGATGCAGCAGGGCATCTTCATGTTAGCAGATGGCGCTCATGGTAATGTATTAGCCTTCACTCCACCCTTCACGCTCACTGACGATGAGCTAGACCACATCGTAGCGCGACTAGATCGAATCTTAACCCTCTGCTCACAGTAAGTGAGCGAAAACAATTGATCAAACACCCATGAGTAAAAGTCAACAAGTCTGGATCAATGGCAAGCTAATGCCTGCTGATGAAGTGCGCGTGTCACCATTTGACCTAGGCCTATCAGTAGGGCTGGGTGTTTTTGAAACCATGCTTGCCTGCGACGGCGAAGTCGCCATGTATCCAGAGCATTACCAAAGGCTCACAGCAGGTGCAGAAACCATAGGAGGCATCAACCTTCCAGCCCAAGACACCGTTTCTCAAGCCATCTCAGAAGTGCTCCATGCTAATGAGCTAACCACTCAAAAATCCCGTGTTAGAGTATCGGTAAGCGGGGGAGTAAACCCGCTATCTGGTGGTGAGGAGACGGGGAACACCATCGTCACCGCTGTCGCCATAGATCAGTCTGCTAATACTACCAAAGCAGCCCAAATAGCTAAGCTCATTCAGTCGCCATACCTCATCGATGAGAAATCACCACTCTCTCGTGTGAAGTCTGCATCATACGCGATGCGCGTTATCGCATACCGCCACGCCCTAGCCGAAGGTGCAGATGAAGCCCTCGTCTATAATCAACAAGGCAGCTTAGCAGAAGCTACGATGTCTAATGTCTTCATCCAAAAAGACGGCACCCTATACACGCCCTTTCTCCACAGCGGCTGCCTAGCAGGGGTAACTCGCGCAGCCATTATCGACCTAGCCGCAAAACTCCGCATCTCACTCGTAGAAACATCACTACGACCTATAGACGTGAAGAGGGCTGATGAAATATTTATCACCAGCTCCATCAGAGGAGTCCAGCAGGCTGTATTACTCGGTGAGAAAGAACAACCTGCACCTATCACCGAGCAGCTCGCCCATGCTTACCAAAGCATGATTAAGTCCAGGCTTTCAGCAGGCTAATCGACTCATCGAGTCGAGACTCATCCATCTCGTGCACATTCTCGCCGACACCGATCCCCTTGAGGAGTAGGAGCGTCAGCTCGCCACCGAGATGCTCGCGAAACTCCTCTAACCCTCGGTAGAGCACCCTACGACCAACATCCGAATGGGCCGTGGGACAAGTATCACCCGGGCAAGTCCCTTCTGAATACACCATCTCTAGGCAAGGATGCCAGAGGGGGAGCTGCAGAGTTGTAATAACATGAAGAATACGGTGAGCATCCTCACGGTCAAGTAGGCCAGACTTCCAAGCATAGACCGTATCAATGGCCACACCGATGGCCACAGCCTCAGCATGACTCACGGCGAAGTCAGTAAGCTGCTCGATCTTATGGGCGGACCAGTGGCCGTAATCTAGCGGGCGATTATTACCCGTCTCAAATGGATCCCCCCCGTAAGTGATATGCTCAGCATGTAAAATAGCTGACCTCTCAACGGCCTGCTCGAGGACGTCACGATCGAGCTCTGCTAGCAGCCCAGCATTCTGCTCGATCCAGCAGAAGAAATCGCCATCTCTTACCAGTGCCACCTTCACCGCCTCGATGAGCCCCGCACGGCGCTCCTCCACTGGCTGCTGATGTAGGAAATTAAAGTCATTAACCACCGCATAAGGAATAGCGAATGTCCCCAAGAAATTCTTTTTGCCATAGGCATTAATGCCATTCTTAACCCCGACACCACTATCATCCTGCGATAATGTCGTCGTCGGCAGGCGAACCAAGCGAATGCCACGGTGAGCCGTAGCTGCAGCCATACCGATCACATCGAGATAGGCGCCACCACCGATACAGAGAATATATGAATGACGATCAATACCCTTCTCCTCGATGATATCCCACGCCTTCTGCAAGGTCGTCATATCACGCTTACAAACCTCGCCACCCTCCTGCACGACAGTGCCACAGGATACAAAGCCCTCCATCGCCTCCAGATACGCACTAATCTCAGCCTCCAAATGAGGCAGAGCCGCAGCCACGCCTTGATCGATGAAAGCAATCACCTTAGTATTAGCCTGTCCATTGTTCTCCAAGAGATCACCCAGTAAGGTATTACTCAGTTCAAAAGCACCACGAGTAAAGCGGACGCGGTGGGGGGTGTTGAGTTTGATTTGGAAATCTTGACCGTTCATTGATAGAGGGAAGTTACGCTAATATACGCTTAATGATAGACCTTGTTTCAAAAAGATAGCCTTCACCGTCAAAAAAACCGTGCAGATCACCTCGATTCGTGTTTTTTCTACCAGCGACATGAGTGAAATCAAAGACATCAACATTACAATGAATACAAGCAAGGGAGCTCTCAAAGTTCGCATGTTTGCCGCTGACGCACAAGTAACATGCGCTAGCTTTCTCAGCCTAGCTAGCCGTGGCTTCTATGACGGCCTCACCTTCCACCGCGTAATCTCCGACTTCATGATCCAAGGCGGCGACCCTACAGGCACTGGCATGGGTGGCCCTGGCTACAAGTTCGAATGCGAATGCAAGCCACACCTCAAGCACGACAAGGCAGGCATCCTCTCAATGGCTAATGCTGGACCAAACACCAATGGCTCACAGTTCTTCGTCACACACGGCCCTACACCACACCTTAACGGTAAGCACACTGTCTTCGGCGAAGTCACAGAAGGACAAGACGTAGTCGACTCCATCAGACAAGGCGACGAGATCTCATCTATCGAGATCCACGACTGCACAGAAGCACTCTTCGCAGCACACGCTGACCGCATCGAAGACTGGAAAAAAGGAGCTTAATTAGCTCTCACCGGCTATCTTGCCACACTGACTCCTAGACTGCTCGACGTAATGAAACTAAGTCCACTTAGATCCATTTGCTAAAAGCAGGATAGGGGCTATATAGGTAAGAAGCACTCGGGTGAAAGGCACTTTTTAGGTGCTTTTCACCCTTCTTATATCAATCGATAATAACTGATATAAACCATTATGATCTACCTACTATCTCCTGCGAAAACTCTCGACTACGAATCCGTCACCCCCTCACTAGAGGTCACGATGCCTCGTTTCCTGACACACTCGAAGGAACTCATAGAGATCATCAAACACAAATCACCAGCTGACATAGAATCCCTCATGGGTATATCTACTAAGCTAGCTGAGCTTAATGTAGAGCGCTTCCAAAGCTGGAAGACTGACTACTCAGAAGACGACGCCAGAGCTGCCATACTCGCCTTCAAAGGTGACGTATACCAAGGCCTCAACGTTGCCGAATGGACGAAGCCCCAGTTCGAAGAAGCACAGCAGAGCATCCGCATCCTGTCTGGACTCTACGGCATCCTCCGCCCGCTCGACCTCATGCTTCCATACCGCCTAGAAATGGGCACCAAGCTAGAAAACCAGCACGGGGCCAATCTCTATAAATTCTGGGGCAGCACACTCACTGAAAGCCTCAATGAAGAGCTCACAGGTGATGATGACGCCATCATCAATCTCGCCTCTAACGAATACTTCTCTGCGGTAAAGCCCAAAGAACTCAAATCACCCGTCATCACACCCGTCTTCAAAGACTGGAAGACTGACAAGTATAAGATCATCTCCTTCTACGCCAAAAAAGCCCGAGGCAGCATGGCAGGATGGGCGATCAAAAACAAGCTCACCAAACCTGAGCAACTCAAGGACTACGATCTAGACGGCTACAGCTACAACCAAGAGCTAAGCAACGACACCTCATGGGTGTTCACCCGCAGGGTTGATTAGTTGGATGGTAGTAAATGACCCCGTCACAGGCTTGTCCTGCACCTCGATCATATCGATACATCCACCAGTCCTGACACCATCAATCAGGAAATACAATAGCGCGATTATTATGGATGATCGTTCTATCATGAACATGGTGGCGAATGCCGCTGGCTAGTGCGGTGCGCTCGCAGTCTCTGCCTAGACGTAGGAGGTCTTGTGGGGTGTGGAAGTGCTGCACGCGCTTGACTTCTTGCTCGATGATGGGGCCGCCATCTAGCTCGCTGGTGACGTAGTGGCAGGTGGCTCCTATGAGCTTTACACCACGCTCATAGGCTTGGCGGTAGGGATTCGCCCCGATGAAGGCGGGGAGGAAGGAGTGGTGGATATTGATGACCTTACCGGAGAATTCCTGACAAAACCAGTCAGGGAGGATCTGCATGAAGCGGGCTAGGACGGTTAGCTCGACTTTGTCTTCATGAAGGATACTACGGATTTTTTTAAAGCCTTCTTCTTTTTGGTCTCCGTCCATTTCGATGTGGTGGAAGGGAATACCTGCATTCTGTGCGATTTGCTTGCAGGTGTCGCGGTTACCAATAATGGAGGTGATTTCGATAGGCATTTCTCCTAGCTGGGTTCTCCAGAGGATTTCATTAAGGCAGTGGTCGGTCTTGGTCACGAGCACGGCGGTGCGCATCTTGTAGGGGAGTGTTCGGAAGTGCCACTTGGCGGAGAGTGAGTTACCTAGTGTGATAAAGCCATTGATGAAGTCTTCTACGCTGACTTTTAGGTTGGTGGTGTCTATTTCCACACGGGCGAAGAACTTGGAGTCAGCTCTGTCGCTGAACTGTGATAGCTCGATGAGGTTACCTTCGTGATCGGCGATGTAGGAGGCGATTCGAGCGACAATGCCGTGCTGGTCGGGGCAGTCGATTTTAAGGATGAGGCCTTGCATAGGTGTTTGAGAGTAATGTTATTAAGGTATTGGGCAAGGATGTTTATATGGTGTTGATCTTCATTTTTTTCATGCTATCAAATGAAGAATAATGTTGAATTTACATGTTAACTCGTCCCCCCCAGCTACTTTTAAGGCTCTTTTATCTAAGGTTTATTCACCAAGTCGTAGACTATCAGTAACACTACTGTCTTCTTGTGCCTTTCTGGCCTCAGCTAGTCTTTCATGGGTGAATGCGGAGGAGGCTGAGCTTACCGATTCGGACAGGGTTGTTATTTTGGAGCGTATTGCAGAGCTTGAGGCTACCTCAGAAGCTCGTGTGACAGGGCTCTATCTGAAGGCGATTGCAGCCTATAAGTCAGCTGTGCAGTCAGATACTGAAACAATGAAGTTCTATTTGGCGTGTTATGAGAAGGTTAACTACACCGACAAGGGACTTTCGAACTCTGATTTCCGTGATTGGAAGAAAAGAAATGATGCGAAGCTTAGTGCTAAGTCATACCGAGCCGCTTTGAGAATGCAGCTCGCTTGGCTGCTACTGAGCCTGGAGGCTGCTAGTGAGGAGGTGGAGGTTACTGAGATGTCCTCTAAGGCTCTGAGTCATCTAAATAATTTATTCTCTGATAAGGACGTAATCACAGAGCAACGCAGCTTGATCAGCCAAAATGCAATGTCTTCAGTCTTTGCGAAGACATACAGTCTTAATATCAAGGTCGCTGACTGGCCTCGATCCGCATTAGATATTGATGGTATTTATGATAAACTTGTCATGCCGCCACTGCGAAGCGGTCGCCGTATCCCTGAGCTCAGAGCTGCATGGGGCAGGAAGATTCTTAGCTTGGCAAAGCTTACGGAGCTGCAGCCATCAAGAGGGCGAACTAGCGGCTCTAGTAGCGTCAATGAGGTGGCAATGTTAGCTTTCAAAACTAATGTTCACCCTCAGCTTGTCTGGGACATGGAGAAGGAGTGCTATGAGGCAGGCGATGAGAGGGCTGCGGCCTTGAATATGCTCAAGCATGTCGAGGCGAACATCACCCATAAGAGTGCACCTAAGTGGCTTGGTGAGTTCCAAGCATATATGGATCCTGTTGACTTCACACCAGACGTGCAGTAGCGGAAACAATACGCGAAGCTCGACCGCATTGACGGGCTTTTGTCTGTCTTCGGCTTGAGCCTCTACTGGTGCTTTTGGCGCTATTTGAAGTCTCATTTCAGCGTTTCTTGGCCTCACTAGCGGTCTTAGCTCAGCTGCATTGGTGAAGATCGGCGAATTTTCCTAGTCGGAGCCTTCGTTTTATGGCATTTGTGTTCTGTATGAACGACCCATTACTATCACTGCTTCAGAGCAAGGCTCGCCTCAGCGATGCTGAGCTGGCAGAGCTCGTTGGCCTCACACCAGAGGAAGTTAGCTCTCGGGTTACTGCTTGGGAGAAGAGTGGCACTATCTTAGGCTACCAGGCTGTTGTTGATGCTGATAAGGCAGGTGAGCTTGGTGTTTCTGCTTTCATTGAGGTGAAGGTGACTCCAGAGCGCGGTGGTGGATTCGACCGCTTGGCTCTTCGTATTGCTAGATTTGATCAGGTGCTTTCTTGCTACCTAGCTAGTGGTGGCTACGATTTGTTAGTCCTTGTCGAGGGGGATGACTTGCGTGAGGTTGCGAGCTTTGTCTCCAATAAGCTCAGCACCCTAGATGGAGTGATTTCTACAGCGACGCATTTCAGGCTTAAGGCGTATAAGGAAAACGGCTTCATCTTTAATGTCGAAGAGGAAGAGGGGCGTCTTTCAGTTTCTCCATAGTGGGTTTTACTTTTTGATTTCTAGATTGATGAATTATTCGGATAAGATTTCCCACACTGTGGCTGCGATTCCACGCTCAGGTATTCGAGATTTCTTCGAGCTTGTGCAGGGGCGCGATGATGTGATCTCACTAGGAGTGGGCGAGCCAGATTTTGCTACACCTTGGCATATTCGTGAGGCGGCTATCTACTCCCTAGAAAAAGGGCATACGAGCTACACCTCTAACTTAGGCTTACTCACTCTGCGAAAGGCGATTAGTCGCTACGTGAGTGACTTTTTCCACGTTGACTACGATGCTTCTTCTGAGGTGCTGGTGACGGTAGGGGTTTCAGAAGCTATTGATCTCGCTCTGCGCGCTCTTATCAATCCGGGTGATGAGGTGATTTACCATTCACCTTGCTACGTTTCTTATCTACCAAGTATATCACTTGCCCATGGCGTGCCCGTGGATGTCGCTACTTCCAAGGAGGATGAGTTCGCCCTGAAGGCAGACATGCTAGAGGCGGCTATCACGCCGAAGACGCGTGTATTGATGCTTAATTTCCCGACAAACCCGACTGGGGCGGTCATGCCTAGTGATGAGTTAGAGAAGATTGCTGCCCTGTGTATCAAGCATGATCTCATCGTCCTAAGTGACGAGATCTACTGCGAGCTACGCTACGATGCGGGTGAGCATCTATCCATTGCCGCGCTTCCAGGCATGAAGGAGCGCACGATTTTACTCCACGGTTTTTCTAAGGCATTTGCGATGACAGGCTTCCGCCTTGGTTATGCTTGTGCGCCTGCGCCACTCATTGATGCAATGATGAAGATCCACCAATACGCGATGCTTTGCGCACCAATCACCAGTCAGGCCGCGGCACTCGAGGCACTAGAAAACGGTGCTGCCGCGATGAAGGTCATGCGTGATAGCTACCACCAGCGCCGCGATTACGTCGTGGATCGGCTAAATGCTATGGGACTGGATTGCCACTCACCGGGTGGGGCGTTTTATGTTTTCCCTGATATTAGTAAGACAGGCTTATCGAGTAAGGACTTCGCCACTCGCTTACTGGAGGCAGAGGATGTGGCAGCCGTTCCCGGTGATGCATTCGGCGCAGCAGGAGAGGGGTTCCTTCGTTGCTGCTACGCGACATCATTTGACGAGCTGAAGACAGCGATGAATCGAATGGAGCGCTTTGTAGGCTCGCTGTAATCAACTATTGGAATCATTCGCGATTGACTCATATCAATAAGCAATCTCTCTATCACAGTCACTATTAGTAATGACCATGCTTTCACAGTTTAAAGACAACAAATCGGTAGCTCACGTTGCCCCTTTGATCGTCTTTATGGCACTTTTAATGCCGTTTCAGCTGACAAACTGGCTCAAGTGGGATCACCCAGATGCTCCTTGGTGGCGGCAGTTTCCCGAGCAGTGGCAATATCCAGCTCAGTCACTCATATGCATTGGCTTGCTTATTTATTTACGTAAAAACTATGACTTAAAATGGAGTAAGTATGTGTTACTAGGTGCCGTAATGGGGGCTATAGGAATCGGTATTTGGATACTACCGACACAGATCCACTCATGGCTAGGCTTAGAGGGTGATCAGGAGGGGGTTCTTAAGTTGCTGGGTGTAATGCCTCGTGATGAGGGATTTAATCCTCAGGACCTTGCTGATCGGTTTGGAGGTAGCTCGCTCGTGTATTGGTCATCATTTTCGATGCGTATATTCCGTGCTGCCGTAGTAGTAGCGCTGGTGGAAGAGATTTTCTGGAGAGGCTTCTTGATGCGTTTCTTGCTCGATAGGGATCGAGACTACTGGAAGGTGCCTTTTGGTAAGCCAGCTTGGGTGTCCTTTCTCATAGTGACCTTTGCCTTTGTCTTTATTCACCAGCCGGTCGACTACGTGGCTGCCTTCATCTTTGGCTCGATTATGTATTGGGTGGCCGTCAGGACGAAGAGCCTACTTGCCTGTGTCGTCATGCACGGAGTAGCTAACCTCCTGATGGGGTGGTATGCCATTTCCTTTGATAAATTCGGACTATGGTAGCTGTCGCATGAAGCGACTCTACATCAGTCAGCACCTCACTTACTATAACAGCATCTTTCAATAACCGTTTAATCAATCACATGAAGATAGGAATCGCACAGCTCAATGCCGTCGTGGGGGACTTCCCTGGAAATGCCAAGCGCATCTTGGCTGCTTACCGTGAGTGCCTAGAGCAGGGAGCTGAAATCGTCATTGCTCCTGAGCTAGCTCTCGTTGGCTACCCACCTCAGGACCTGCTGTTCAAAAGCCAATTTGTTCCTAAGTGCCTACAAGCGCTAGATTACCTAAGTGATGAGATCGGCGAGGTGCCACTCATCGTGGGATATGTCGATCAGTGTCCCGCGGGGCAGGTAGGGAAGCCCTTTCGTAATGCTGCAGCCTTTCTGCAGGGTGGTGAGATCAAGCATAAGGTCTGGAAGACACTTCTGCCTGAGTATGATGTCTTCGATGAGCGCCGCTACTTCGAACCAAGTGAAAGCTGTGATCCTATCGTTTGGAATGGATTGCGTATAGGTGTCACGATCTGTGAGGACGTCTGGACAGAGGACTACTTACACAGACCCCTATATGATCGCGATCCGGTGCAGGAGTTATCTGACAAGGGTATAGACCTACTGCTCAATTTGAGTGCCTCTCCATTCAGTGTTGGTAAGCCTGCACGACGTGAGCGCATGCTCTCTGAGGTGGCTAAAGAGGCGGCAGTGCCACTGATTTACTGTAACTGTATTGGCGGTCAAGATCAGCTCATCTTTGATGGTGGATCGATGACTTTCAATGCTGATGGTGAAACATTGATGAAAACTAAATCATTTGAACAAGAGTGTGTTACGGTTGATTTAAATGAAAAAAACATAATCAATAAGCCGCCCTGCGAAGAGGCTGATCTATGGGGTGCTTTGGTGCTTGGGCTCAGAGATTACGCTCATAAATGTGGATTTAAGACGGCCTGCTTAGGCTTGAGTGGTGGTATTGATTCAGCTCTCACTGCAGCCATCGCTTGCGAGGCTCTCGGGGCGGAAAACATCTATGGCTTGACCATGCCTAGTGAGTTCTCTTCTGGTGGTAGTGTTGATCACTCTATTGAGCTGGCAAAGAATCTCGGCATGCAGTGCGACAGCGTGCCGATTGCCCATGTGTTCGCCGAAGTGAAGAGCTCAATGAAGCCTGTATTCGGAGATTTAGCAGAGGACGTGACTGAGGAGAATATGCAGGCGCGCATTCGTGGCCTATTCCTCATGTCACTGTCTAATAAATCTGGGCGCATGCTACTGACAACAGGTAATAAGAGCGAGTTGGCCGTAGGTTACTGCACGATGTATGGCGACATGTGTGGTGGATTAGCCGTTATTAGTGATCTGCCTAAGATGAAGGTCTACGCTCTTTCTCGATGGATCAATCGCGATCGTGAGCTGATCCCATGGGAGACGATTGATAAGGCACCTAGTGCTGAGCTGCGACCAGATCAGAAGGACCAAGACACTCTACCAGAGTATGATGTGCTCGATGCGATCCTTGAACTCTATGTAGAAAAGCAGCTTTCAGGCACAGAAATCATTGAACAACATGGTTTTGAAGAAAATCTAGTTCGTTGGGTGCAACGAAGGGTGGACTTAAACGAATGGAAACGCTATCAAGCGGCTCCGGGGTTAAGAGTTACATCGAAAGCCTTTGGAATGGGGCGACGAATGCCGATCGTCCAGAAATTCACTGATTCATAATGAAGAAGAATAAACGCATCGATGTAGATAGGGAGCCTGATCTTCAGGACTCCTCAGCTACACCTTCACCCAATACCCCCTCAGAGAACAAAGCCCTAGCCATGCCGGCTATCAAGGGGCAGTCAGATTCTACGAGCCCATTTAGAGGTGTTGTTATCTCTGGTGTCGTTCTCGTATTCATTTTTATTCTCTACCTGTTTTGGAATGATTACCAGGCGAACCAGATCCAGAAACAACAGCAAATCGAGCTAGAGGCAAAGAGGCTAGCTGACCAAAAGCTAGCCGAGCAAAAAGAAAGAGAGCTCATCGCAGCCACCATACTTAGGTCCCAAGAAGCGCTTCAGGATACGCGCTGGGATGACGCTGAGACTAGTGTTCTGCAAGTGCTTGAGATCAATCCTGATCACGCTGAAGCAAAGGTGCTTCTAGTCGACATCCGCCATGAAAAGCTCAATCTTGAAATCATCAGGGCGGAGACGACCTTTATCACAGCTCTTAGTAACAAGGACTTGGCAGCGGCCCCAAAAAGCCTGCAAAGACTTCGCACTCTAGACAGCGAAAACTCCGACTTATCGCTTTTTGATAAGCAGCTCAGCTTTCTCGAAGAGCAAGTAGCTAAGCAGCGAAAAGAAGCAAAGGGAATCTACCAGCAAGCGCTCAAGCTCGATAAGGGGTATTACTCAGGTGAAGCCATTACCCTATTACAAAAAGCCCAGAAGCTACATCCCGAATCACAAGCTATAGGCAAACTGCTTAATAAGATAAGCTCTTACACGAGTGTCATCAAGGTGCCTGGTGACTTCCCAACAATTCAACAGGCAATCAATGCTGCTCGTCCTCGTGACCTTATTGAGGTTGCTAAGGGAGTCTACCAAGAATCCCT
>JALZUH010000125.1 GCA_023301645.1 Akkermansiaceae bacterium | reverse complement strand
TTCCAGAACTACCAGATGTATAAGCAGTATACCTAGTATTTTCGGGAGATTTACAAAAGGCTCTTCAGAGCACTCCGAGCATCTAGCCCAACGAGCCGAAGATGGCGATCAAGGTAGCGGCTATGATAGTCACTGAAATGATGGTAAGAATGCTCAACCAGAAGGTTTTGACGCTCTTTCTTGCAGTGGTGATTTCTGTCCCTTTGATACTCTCAGCCACCGTAACAAGAAGGTGAACTCCTACCAAACCACTGAAAAAGGAAATGGCGAAGAAGTTGATAGAGCTTTCGCTTCCAAGCATGATCGCCACGCTAAAGATCACCATGCCTATTACTGATATGTAGGAAATGACAATAGCCATCTTACTGAGCACCACTGGTATGCCATAATCGCTAGGTGGGATATATTTACCCGATAGTGGGATTCTGTTAGTTGAGAGTCGCCTGCGACCACGTTTTTTACCACCAGCTAGGCTGTGTAGTCCTCTTTCAGGATTAGTAGCAGAGAAGCCTTTTTTATACTTATTGAGGTTCATCGGGCGATATGGAGTCAGATGTTGGGCGTGCTGGCTATAGTAGCAAGCGTGGTTATAATGAGGTAAGTTAACCTAGGCTGGCTATTATAATAAGGCTGATTCTTTGTAGGCTGAGTAGGTATTTGCGGAGTCTGGAGTTCTCGTTATTATAAAGGCTTGGAAGTTGGTCGAAAGGTTCTAGAATCTGGGCATGGATATTTTTCTACAGATCGTCTCAGAGCCCTTCACATGGGGGCTTGTCTTGGGACTTATTTTTATGGTGACTACGTGGAGGCTTAAGCAGAAAGACATCAAGCAGCTGCGCGTGGAGAATAAGCGAATAGAAACAGAGGCTAAAGAGCTGCAAGGCCACCTTAATACTCAGCTGAAAATTAACTCAAAGGGTAACGAGAAGCTAGAGGAAGAGCTGGAGAGTCTGAAGAGTCAGAATGAGTTACTTCGTATTAACCTCACTGAGGCTAATCAAAAGCCGGGTAAGGCAGAGCAACGCCAGTTACAGGTGATGGAGTCGGCGGCGGGTATCATGCGCGAGCAGGCACCGGGCTTCGCCCCAGCTTGGGAAAAGGCACTACGTGAGGCCGAGGTCGACATGGAGGCGTCTGAAGGTGGGCTCAAGAAGTTCATCCGCAAGGTGCTACCATCGAGTAAATCAAGTAAGTCTGAGTCCTCGATAGAGGCTAACTCTGCCGATAAGGTGCTCACTATCGAGAGTGAGTCTTCAAGCTAAGCGGGATAGGCACGGTATATTGAGCATTATCAGGTGGGGATTGATTGGTAGTTATGGCGGCAATGAGTGATCTTCCTTATTTGATCAAGTTATTAGATGATCAAGACCCCGCCGTTGCGCCCGCAGTTTCAGAGAAACTGGCGGAATTTGGTGGTGATATTAGCCATGATTTAGCGGCGTTGGGCTTGGCGATTAATGATCGTGAGAAAGCGCGCGTATCGAAGGCACTGGCTGCTGGTAGGAGGGAAACACTACGCGATGAGTGGATCGTGCCCTCGAGTGGTGCGGTGGCGATGAGTGATGACTGGGAGAGCTTTGAGAATGTGATGCGCCAGATCTCGGACTTCCTTCATGATGGCGTAACTCTGCGTGCGTCTCTTTCAGATAGCCTAGATCTTTTGGTTAGTGAGATTGAGCAAGAGCTTGGCGAGGGGCTTGGCTCTGATGATGACGAGAAGCTTGATGCTCCGTCAGCTTCCTTGGCACCTTTAGCCAATGACCTTAGGACATGGCTTTTTGTCAGCGGCCGATTCAAGGGGGTGGTCAAAGGTGGGGACGGGGAGCGTTATTTTGACCTGTGTCGCGTGATCGAGGCTCGTGAGGGGAATGCTACGAGCTTGGGTATTCTCTACATGCTGGTGGCTTACCGCATGGGCGTGCAGGTCGATGGCTGTAATTACCCTGGACATTTCCTTAATAAAATCAGCATTCAGGGAGAGCCGTATCTAGTAGACGGCTTTCATAAGGGGCGGCTATTCCATGTGGCCTCACTGCTGAGTTCTAATCCTGACATGTCTGCTAAGGCGAAAGCTGCTGCTCTTGGTGATAATCACTTAGGTATTGTCCTCATGCGCTACTTAGTGGAAATGCAGTCCACCTATAGAGCGCTTGGAGAGGCTGAAAATCTGCAGTTATTTACCGAGCTCTCCGAGACACTCCACGTATGAAAGTCGAGAGCCTAGATATAACGATAGCTGGTCATAAACTTCATCGCCTCGTCATGCACCCTGAGGAGGGCGTAAAGGTGCGTGCAGTGATGATCTGCTATCATGGGCAGGGCGACTACGCAGCGAGGTATGAGGATGTGCTTGGCGTCTTTACGCAGCGAGGTATTCGCTGTGTGATGACTGAGCTGCGAGGTCATGGGTATAGCTCTGGCCGTCGTGGCGACTGCGGTGATGAGAATTTTCTCGATGCTATCATAGACGATACCATCAGTGAATACGTGCTGGCTCAAGGGCAAGGTGATGGTGGCGAGCAGGCGCTGAGCTATGGCGTGATGGGTCACTCAATGGGCGGGCTACTGGCAATGCGCCATATTACTCTAGCGGCTACGGGTCGTTTCCCCACATTGAGCTTTGGCTGGCTCTCCTCGCCTTTGGTCGATCCTACTCTTGGGCGGACGCGGAGATTTGTAAAAATGGTGCAATTTCTCGGACACCTTGTGCCATCGTGGACGATCTCTACTAAGGTGCGACCTTCGGATTGTCGTGTGGTGGGGGGGCCTTTAGTTGAGGTGAAGAAGGAGGTCGCTGTGACTCCTAGTTCGGAGCAGAAGTCACAGCTTTGGCATAGCCGCGTGTCTGTGGGCTGGGGAGCTGTTCTGATCAGGTCTCGCGAATTGATCGCTCAGAATGTCTCGTTGGTGGCAGAGGATTTCCCCATTCTTGTTACGCAGGGGCTTGCCGATACGGTGTGCCCTGCGGAGCAGACTCGCGAGCTGGTTTCACAAATACCTTCGATGGTGAAGGAATACCTTGAGCTCGAAGGCGTGCTGCACGATCCCTTTACAGGTGAGGGTCGTGATAGGCTATTTACCCGTATAGGGGAGTGGATAGATGAGGTGATGGCCTGAAGCTGTGTGCTCATCTCAGTGGTGAGGTAGTAAGGTGCCGTGCGGTGGTAGCAGAGCAAGAAAAAGCCCCTCTGGGTGACCAGAGAGGCTTCTTTAAAAAGGTATAATCAGTGAGCTTATGAAGCTGATTCTTCACCAGCAGCTGAAACATTGATCTTAAGCTTGGCTGTAACGTCAGCGTGAATCTTAATTTCGATGTCCTGCTTACCAGAAGACTTGATTGGTGAGCTGAGTTGGATCGCGTGACGGTCTACTTCTACACCCTTAGCTGAAAGCTCCTTGTGGATGTCGATAGATGTAACTGAGCCGAATGCCTTGCCGCCCTGTCCAGTCTCAAGAGTGAAGTTAAGCTTGAGGCCTTTGATCTTAGCAGCGACTTCCTGTGCATCAGCAGCTTCAGCAGCCTCACGCTTTACACGTGCAGCATTGAGTGAGTCAAGGTGCTTGATGCTAGCCTTGTTTGCTTCGAATGCCTTACCTTGTGGGATAAGGAAATTGCGGGCGAAGCCAGCTTTGACTTTTACAACGTCAGCTTCAGCGCCGAGGTTGTTGATTTTTTCGCGGAGAATTACTTCTGTTGTAGCCATGGGAAAAAGTGTTAAACGTTTAGGTTGCAGGGAAAAATTGCTTGAAAGCAGGAGATAGGCTGGCTAGGGCGTTGAGTCAAGCAAGATTTGATGAATACTTACGGTTGATGCTTTGAGTCTTTACGGAGTGGGATGAGTCGATAGATTAGTCAGTCTATGATCGTGCGTGTTTTTTCATCAGCCCTTATGGGTGTCGAGGGTGTTGAGGTTGAGGTTGAAGTGAGTGCCTTCAATGCAGAGAAACCTGCCATTAATGTAGTAGGGCTTCCTGATGCTGCTGTGCGAGAAAGCTCGCAGAGAGTCACCTCCGCACTCAGTAACTCCGCACTTTCGTGGGCAGATGGCGTGAAGACGGTTAATCTCGCGCCAGCTGATCTGAAGAAAGAAGGGCCACGATACGATCTGCCCATTGCCTTAGCTCTAGCTGAAACGGCAGGTGATGACCGTATGATCGAGCCTGAGAAATATTCCATTGTCGGTGAACTTGCCCTCGATGGTATGGTTCGGCCTATTCAGGGTATTCTGCCCATGGCCATTGAGGCACGGCGCAAGGGTCGCACGCGCTTGATCGTGCCTGCCGCAAATGCTGCTGAAGCTGCCATTGTTGATGGTATTGAGGTGTATGGAGTAGATGATTTACGCCAAGCTTGGGATTTTATTACAGGGCAGCGATTACTCGCCCCTTACGCGCTAGATAGGAAGAAGCTTTTTGCGACTTATCGCCACTATGAGATCGGAATGGAGGATGTGAAGGGGCAGCATCAGGTAAAGCGAGCTCTAGAAGTGGCAGCAGCTGGTGGCCATAATCTCCTGATGGTAGGTCCTCCTGGCACTGGGAAGTCAATGATCGCCAAGCGTCTGCCGACGATTTTGCCTGATATGTCAGAGGAGGAATCTATCGAGGCGACGAAGATTCACTCGATTTCTGGGCTGCTTAGTAAGGAAAGCTCTCTGCTGGTGACCCGTCCGTTTAGGTCACCTCACTACACTATTTCTGATGTAGGGCTCATTGGTGGCGGTGCTAATCCTGGTCCGGGTGAGGTTTCGCTGGCTCATAATGGGGTGTTATTCCTCGATGAGCTGCCTGAGTTTCGCAGGCAGACACTAGAAACATTGCGCGCCCCGCTTGAGGATCATACGGTGACGATTTCGCGCTCGGCGGGCACACTTACCTTTCCAAGTCGATTCATGCTAATCGCTGCGATGAATCCCTGTCCCTGTGGCTACTACGGAGATCCTAAGCGTGAGTGCCGCTGTTCACCACCGCAGATCGAAAAATACCGTCAGCGCATCTCGGGGCCACTACTCGACAGGATCGATCTACATGTCGAGGTGCCGCTGGTGGAATACCGCGAACTGGCTTCTGAGGAGGAAGGCGAGAGATCAGAGCCTGTGCGAGCACGTGTAGAAGCAGCGCGAACTCGTCAGCTAGAGAGATTTGCCAGTAGTAAGGGGGTCACCTGTAATGCGGCGATGCCTAGTAAGGTGATGCGCGAGCACTGCCGCATCGATGCGACTGCCTCGGGGTATCTGGAGCATGCGATGAATGAGCTAAACTTCTCAGCCCGCGCTCACGATCGCATTCTGAAGGTAGCTCGCACCCTAGCTGATTTAGCAGCTTCGGAGGATATCCAAGCGGCTCATATCCTTGAGGCGATTCAGTATCGCAGTCTTGATAGGAAGCTTATGATGTAGTCATATTCGCTAGCTCAGATGGGGCAATGTCACTGAAACTAAGGCATAAAAAAGCAACCACCCAATGAAGGGTGATTGCTGAGAATGAATTAAGATCGAAGATCTATACTAGGCGCGACGGCGGCGTGCTAGTAGAGCGAGACCGCCAAGACCAAGAAGACTGGTAGAAGATGGTTCTGGAACTACTTCGAATGAAAAATCAAGATCTCTGATGACAGTAACCGCATCAGTTGATGTAAAAGTAACAGCAGTGTCCGCTGTGTCGCTATCTGGGAATGCAAGAGTGGTGAATCGGGGGGTGGTTCTTACTACGGCATCAGTTAATCCCAAGGCAGAAGTGCGGTCGCCGGTGGCTCCAGCTGTAAAGACGGAATCAAACCCGAGGAATGTGGCTTCTGCGCCAGCTGCTCCACTGGTGTATACGATGTCTTCTAGCGTGAATCGGACGGTATCTCCGGCGTTTAAGGTGCCGCCACCAAAAGCTGTGCCAGTTGGGCTGGCAAGTTGGACTTCTGTGCCTAGTGTGACTAGGCCGCCTGCGACAGTAGAGCCATTGTAAAGACGCTCAGTAATAGTAAATGATAATGTATCATTACCATTACCACGCCCATCCAAATCTCCTGTTTGTGTGAAGTTATGCTCGATTCCCAAGCTATTTACTACGGAGGTAACAGTGAAGCCTCCTATTGAAGTGCTGTTACTATCAAAGCCATCAACTACTAGAGTTGCTGCATGAGACGCTGTCGCTAAACCTAGTGATGCGAGTAGGGTATATTTTTTAAACATGATATATGGGGATTGTTAATTGAATATTAAAGATCGGGCGGAAGGTTTGTTAAACACTTCAATCGCTTGCGATATATTGGATTATTGCATTCTAACAAATATATTTCAATGCTATAAACTGTCAGGACGGGAAAAGACCACATCACCTACTTTAATTACGATATTTTTCGCGTTCGGTGATATGTCGGTCACTTGATGAGTGATGGTGACTGCTTTATAAACTGCCAGGCTAAAACTGCAAATAAGTCGGCCTACCGTCAATATCCATTAGCCATGCAACAGCTGATCTAGCTGCTTCGGAGGATACTCCAGCGGCTCATATCTCAGAGGGGATCCAGTGTCGCAGCCTTGATAGGAAGCCTATGATGTAGTCATGTTGGATAGCTCAGATGGCGCAATGTCAGAGAAACTGAGGCATAAAAAAGCAACCACCCAATGAAGGGTGATTGCTGAGAATGAATTAAGATCGAGGATCTATACTAGGAGCGACGTCAG
>JALZUH010000124.1 GCA_023301645.1 Akkermansiaceae bacterium | reverse complement strand
TGCCATGGGTTTTGTCCGGTAATGAGGACTGATCTTGAAGGGCCACATTTAGGGTTAGGGGTGTAGGCCGCACTGAAGTTGATGCCTTGTTCAGCTAGGCCGTCGATGTTAGGGGTGTTGACCCAGCTGCAGCCATTTACTCCAAAGTGCTCGTAGGAGGCGTCGTCTGCGATGATGAATAATATGTTAGGTTTTGCTGTCGTTGGAGGTAGTGCTTCGCCAGCCGATGCTTGGGGTAAGGGGCAGAGTGCTAGCAAGGCAATACTAGCTGTGAGCCATTGTGTGGATGGAGTTTTCATATGTTTATGCTTACGCGCGCATGACCATAATATTTCAAAGATTGATACACTGCGCCTTTAAATCTGAGATATAACTTAGAGGTGGAAGGGTGTGAGTATGCTCCTAAACTTTTGCTTGATCTGTCAGAGCAGTGAGTCATCTTACAAAGATGATCCGCTTCATTACTTTAATGTTTTCGTGCGCAGCTACACTATTTACGCTTAATTCTTGTGATAAGGTGGGGGATCTAACGAGCAAGGCAAAGTCATTGGTTGGAGTAAATTCTTCGTCAGATATTGTGGTGGTTAATGAGGTCGAAGGTAAGGAGCTCATTGAGAAAGAGTCACGCTTGCTTGTAATTGAGTATTATTTGGAGGGATCTGAGCCCTGCCAAGCATTTGACCCAGCGTTGACGAGGTTGGCAGTGGCGAATGCCAATAAGGCTAAGGTGGTGAAGGTCAATGTGAATGAGGAGAATGATAGGGCTTGGGCAAAAAGGCAGGGGTTAAAAGGCGTGCCAGTATTTCAATTTTATAATGACGGTAAGCTAGTTCATCAGATTACTGGAGTGATTTCAGAGACGGACTTCCAGAGTAAAATGGAATTCTACGCACTTTCTGAAAAAGCACGTGAGGAAAAAGGTGAGCCTGTCCAGTCGATCAAAAGCATGCCGAAAAACTGGCTGCCCCCCGGGATATCTCGCAGCTAAGGCTGATGCTCTTAAACTACGCGATTGACCCTAGCGCTATCGGTGTTTAGCGTCCGCGCTCTTAACGATCCTTTTCATCGTGAAAAGGAGTAGAGCCAATCAGAGCCATGAGCGAAGATAAAACAAAAGATCAGCCGAATTATAAAGATACTCTTAGCCTTCCGGATACTAGCTTTCCTATGCGTGGGGATCTCGTGAAGAACGAGCCTATTCGTCTGCAACGCTGGAACGAGCAGAGCCTTTATCAGAAAATTCAAAATCGCCGTAAGGCTGAGGGAGCTGAGAAGTTTATTCTTCATGATGGCCCTCCGTTTGCCAATGGTGATGTGCATATGGGCACAGCTCTCAACAAGGTGCTGAAGGACCTTGTTCTCAAGTCGAAGACGATGGCTGGCTTTGAGACTCCATACGTGCCGGGCTGGGACTGTCATGGCCTGCCTATTGAGTTTAAAGTTATGCAGGATGCTCGCGATGAGGAGCCTGCAGAGGTGCGTAGACGCTGTAAGGACTTCGCGCTTGGCTTCGTAGATATTCAGCGTGAGAGCTTTCGCCGTTTAGGGGTATTTGGAGACTGGGAGAATCCTTACCTGACGCTCGACCCGACCTACGAGTCAGACATTATTCGCACTTTTGGTAAATTAGTCGATATGGACGCTGTTTATCAGAGCCGTAAGCCTGTTCTTTGGAGTTATGGAGCAGGCACTGCTCTGGCTGAGGCTGAGGTTGAGTATTTAGATAAGAAGAGCATGGCGCTCTACGTCAGATTCCCGTTAGTAGCCGCGACCGGTGACTTGGAAGGTGCGGGTATGGTGATCTGGACGACCACACCGTGGACATTACCAGCTAACCTAGGTATCGCCGTTCATGAGAGGTTTGATTACGTCTGTGCTGTATTCAGAAATGAAGAAGAGCAGAGAAGTGAAAAGCTGATCATTGCCAAAGATCTTCTTGATGCATTTGCCGAGAAGACAGGCTTTGTTATTGCTGAGAAGATCGGTGAATTCAAAGGAGCTGATCTAGAGGGAATGGTAGCGAAACATCCATTCTTACCTCGCACTTCGAAAATTATTTTCGCCAACTTTGTAACAACAGATACAGGAACGGGTGCAGTGCACATTGCCCCAGGACACGGTGCTGATGACTACATGGCGGGCATGCAAAACGACCTTGGGCTACTCTCTCCAGTCAATGATGATGGTGAGTTTACCGATGAGTGCGGTATGGATGAGCTCGTGGGGCAGCATGTCTTTAAAACAAACGTGCGTATCACAGAGATCCTTGTGGAAGGTGGTCACATGCTTGGAAAAGAGCTATATTCACACCAATATCCTCATTGCTGGCGTTCTAAGACACCTATTATTTTCCGCGCAGTTGAGCAGTTCTTTATCTCGCTCAAAGACATTCGAGGCAAGGCATTGGAGGAAATTGACCAAGTTAATTGGCTGCCTAAGTGGGGACGTAATCGCATCCACGGCACAGTAGAATCCCGACCAGACTGGTGTATCAGCCGTCAGCGCACATGGGGGGTTCCTCTTCCTGTGTTCTTCTCGCCTGATGGCGAGGCGATTATTAGCAGCGAGCTTATTGCTAAGGTAGCTGACTTGGTTGAAAAGGAGGGGACAAATATTTGGTTCGAGCTCGACGATGCTGAGCTTGCCAAAAGACTAGACCTTCCTGTAGGTAGCAAGAAATGCCGTGACACGCTCGACGTGTGGATCGACTCAGGTTCGAGTCATGTGGCAGTGGTGGATCGTCATCCAGAACTTCACGCGCCAGCCGATCTTTACCTTGAAGCAACCGATCAGCACAGAGGATGGTTCCAGAGTTCATTAATGCTCAGTGTGGCTGCGCGAGGTGGCGCACCTTACAAGTCAGTAATGACTCACGGCTTTGTCGTGGATACATCAGGTAAGAAGATTTCCAAGTCGGGTAAGAAGCCAATTAACGCAAAGCACTACTACGACCAATTCGGCTCAGATATCGTTCGTCTATGGGCGGCGTCGGTCGATTGGCAGACAGAAGTTCCTTTCTCAGATAAGCTCTTTAAGCAAGTAACTGATCCATACCGTCGTTTGAGAAATACGATGCGCATTTTATTGGGTAATATTAATGGTTTTGATGCAGCGACTCAGTCGGTAGCAAAAGCTGAGATGACATTGCTCGACCGTTGGGTGCTGGAGCGTCTCAATGTGCTTATTAAAGAATGCACTAGTGCGTATGATAGCTATCAGTTCCGTAAGGTGTTTAGCGCGGTAAATCAGTTTTGCTCTAATGAACTAAGCTCACTCTATATTGATATCACTAAGGATAGAATGTATTGCGACGGGAAAGACTCAGTGCGCCGTCTAGCCGCCCAGACAGTGATGCACCGAGTGTTTGATGGTCTTTGTAAGCTGCTAGCCCCGATCTTGGCATTCACTGCTGACGAGGCGTGGGAGCATGCTGGTAATGAAGGCAGTGTTCACGAACAAGACTTCCCCGAGGTCGACCCTGAGTTCGATACAGACGAGTCATCGCTTCAGGTCAATGGACTCCTTGAATTACGCGCTGTGATACAGGCGGCCATCGAGAAGGAAGTTCAGGCGAAGTCGTTTAATAAAAATAATGAAGCTGACGTTTGTGTTGGTTTACCTGCTGATCACGAATTCCGTGATCTACTCACTGATCGTGAGTTTGTAACAGAGTTCTTTATCGTATCTGAGCTTCGTCTTGAGACCAGCGACGAGCTCCGTGTGAAAGCACAAGCTACGGAGTATGTGATGTGTCCTCGTTGCCGTAGGTATGAGCCTCTAGTGACTGATGTGTGTCAGCGCTGCAGTGAAGTTGTGTAATGGAGCCCGCTATGACTAAAGCACCATCATCTGCGCAAATCGCTCGGCTCTTGCTGTTAGTGACTCTGCCTTTGTATATCCTTGATCAGATTACGAAGTGGTGGGTGGTGTTTGAGTTTAAGTTGCCATTTGCCTTGGTAGAGGGCCAGAAATACTACGTTCCCGAGGATACGAGACCTGTCATTGCTGGTTTTTTTAACCTCGTGCGTAGGCATAACCAAGGTGTGGCATTTGGTATCGGAAATGGCACCAGCTGGGCACCCATTGTCTTTCTATTTATTCTCGTCATTGCACTGGGCTTGATTAGCTACTTCTGGAAGCGAGGTTCCTTTGAGGGGCCTTCTAAGTGGTCAGCTCCACTCTTGATTTCAGGTGTTTTGGGGAATTTGACTGATCGCCTATTCCAAGGGTTCTGGCTTGAGCCATA
>JALZUH010000123.1 GCA_023301645.1 Akkermansiaceae bacterium | reverse complement strand
GTAGGAATGATGTGTGTGTCTACACGAATACCCTCACTGCCATGGTCATCTGGCCATGACCCGTATTTATAGAGCCAAAAAAGAGATGGCATGATAACATGCCATCTCTGGTGAAATTCTTACGAGCGACTATGGCTCGTTTGGATTGATTGGCCCTACTAGGGTAGGTTAGGAAGCTCAATGAATCCCTCAAGCTTACGGATACGGGTAGGGTGGCGCATTTTTCTAAGTGCCTTCGCCTCGATCTGGCGAATACGCTCACGGGTAACCTGGAACTGTCTGCCCACTTCCTCAAGTGTGCGTGAGTAGCCGTCGGTAAGACCGAAGCGCTGCTCCAGAACCTCGCGCTCACGCTCAGTAAGGGTGTCTAGCACGTCACCGATCTTCTCCTTGAGCATGGCAAATCCTGCCTCCTCCATAGGGTTATCAGCTGACTTGTCCTCGATGAAGTCACCGAAGGATGTGTCGTCTGAGTCACCTACAGGTGCCTGTAGCGAAATCGGCTGCTGTGCCATCTTAAGAACAGCACGCACACGCTCGACAGGGAGGTGAATCTCCTCAGCAATCTCATCTGGGCTAGGCTCACGACCGTATTCCTGAACGAGCTGCTTCTGCACGCGCATCAGCTTGTTGATCGTCTCGATCATGTGCACTGGGATACGAATCGTTCTCGCCTGATCAGCAATAGAGCGAGTGATAGCCTGACGAATCCACCATGTAGCGTAGGTGGAGAACTTGTAACCACGACGGTATTCAAATTTCTCAACAGCCTTCATCAGTCCCATGTTGCCCTCCTGAATGAGGTCGAGGAAGGAAAGTCCACGGTTAGTGTATTTCTTAGCAATAGAGATCACGAGACGTAAGTTCGCCTCGAC
Source organism: Akkermansiaceae bacterium (assembly GCA_023301645.1). GTDB lineage: Bacteria > Verrucomicrobiota > Verrucomicrobiia > Verrucomicrobiales > Akkermansiaceae > Oceaniferula. The sequence continues at coordinate 4,209 of JALZUH010000123.1, read as the reverse complement.
CATTTCAGTTTTTGCCTGATAGGCCTCCTTGGTGCGCTTACGTAGATCTTTGCGACAGCTGGTGTAAGTCTCAACGGTATGCCATGAGAGCTGCTGCACCTCACGGATCTTGGTTTCGAATTCTTTTTCCTCTGGCTTAGCAGCAAGCTTGCGCTCGTATTTCCAGAGTTTCTTTTGATTCTCTTCTACCTCATTGTTGAAGTCCTCTACGACCTTCTGCTTGTAGTAGAAACGATTGTAAAGGCGAGAGAGAGCAGTGAGGTTTTTGCTAAACGACTCTTCGAGAGTCTTTCTGCCGCGTGGTGACTTCGACTGAAGTTTACGGAAAATTTCGTCATTGTCCTCGTGGAGTCCGCGGACTTGTTCGCATAGCTTTGGCAGTGCGCGCATGTAGCGCTCACGGCTTTCGATCTTCTTGTCCTGAATGACGCGGTCGAAGCGCTCCTTACCGCGCTCAAGACGCTCAGCAAGCTTTAGGTAAGAGGTAGCAATGAATCCGAACTTGTGAAGCTCAGCATTAGCTGCGACTTCAGCATCTTCGATACGCTTAGAGATTTCAACCTCCTGCTCACGAGTGAGAAGGGGGACTTGTCCCATCTGCTTGAGATACATACGGACTGGATCGTCGAGGATGTCGAGCTTCTGGTCCGACTTGGTAGCCCCTACGTCATCGCTGTCTTTTTTGCGATCGCGATAGGAATCAACCTCAGAGGCGTCAATGATGTCGAACTCCATTTTACGAAGACGATCAAGAATCGCCTCAATGTCAGCTGGGTCAACGATGTCATTAGGTAGCACCTCATTGACATCATCATAAGTGAGATATTCTTGCTCCTTGGCAATCTTGATGAGCTCGCGAATCTTCTCCTGAATCTCAGGTGTGTCGATACGGCTCTTAGGAGACTTCTTAGCAGCAGCTTTTTTGGCAGCAGGCTTCTTCGCTGGAGCTTTCTTAGCCACGGCTTTTGTTGCTGGGGCCTTCTTGGCTGGAGCTTTTTTAGCAGGTGCTTTCTTTGCTACCGCTTTTTTGGCAGCAGTCTTTTTGGCAGGTGCTTTCTTCGCTACTACTTTCTTCGCAGCTGTCTTCTTGGCGGGAGCTTTCTTAGCGGCAGGCTTCTTAGCTGTCGTTGTTTTGGTGCTCGCTTTTTTAGCTACTGCTTTCTTTGCAGGAGCTTTCTTAGCGCTGGTCTTCTTTGCCGCTGTTTTCTTTGTTGCCATGAAGTTGTATGAAATAGTTATAAATAAGAAATAGACACACCTCACCCATTATAAGGCAAGACGCGCATAAATGCCGCCTAGGACGGATTGAAACCTCTGCGAGAGATCACCATAGGTCAAGGGTAAACTCTAAGGTTTTAGAAGGATTATCTCACTTTTGACCCAGTCACCCATGAGTCGGGTAATGTGTTCGTAAAACGAATGGTGATGAGGGGGAGTCTTATCTACTACGATGGATGATGATAGTGGGGGAATGGGTAGGTTTTTGAGGGTGTTTTAAGGCGTGTAGGAGAGCAGCTATCAATGGGCTCTAGCCAAGATAGGTGACTGGTGGGAATTTGGATTTCGCTTAGATAAAAGGAAGTGGGAGATAGAGACTGCCTCTGCAAGATCAGATAGACCACGTTTTCCGCATGATTTATTAGATGTTTTTTATGCTCCATATTGTAATCCGTTGTTGGAGCATGTGACGGCTCAAGCCAATCATTGAAGCTAACAAGAATGCTGCTGGTAATTCGCTACCCTTCTTAAACGCCCGCTTACTCTAGAATTTCAGCCAATATTCCCCATCGCACAGTGGCGACAGGCTCGCTATCACCAGCTATCTTCAGCTTGATTTATCTTTTAGCTGTTCAATTCGCTGATTGGGCATAATCACTAGTGCAGATTTTATGTTAAGAGTCATTACTGATTTAAGAGATTTGCAGTCGATTGAGGGGCCGCTTCATATTGCGCTGGGGGTTTTTGATGGTGTGCATATCGGGCACCGTGCTGTGATCGAGTCGGCGGTGGCTGCGGCTCGGGCTGGTGGCTCTGAGGGTGTGGTGGGGGTGCTTACCTTTGATCCTCATCCCATTAGGGTGCTGGCTCCGCATGTGGCTCCTAAGCAGATACTGGCTTCTTTAAATCATAAGCGGGATCTTTTAGAGGACTTGGGGGTGGATGTGATGATTGTGGTTTCGTTTACGCGGGAGTTTGCTGCGCGTGAGGCGAGTGATTTTCTGGATGAGATTTTTGAAAATACGTCGAGTTTGAAGACGCTTGCCATTGGTGAGGACTGGAAATTCGGTAAGGAGCGTCGTGGCAATGTAGAATTACTACGGGAGTTCGGCGCGAAACATGGCGTGGATATTCATGCTCATAGTGCAGTGATGCTCGATGGCGAGCGCGTGAGTAGCACAAGAATCAGGCAGGCGGTGCGCGATGGTAACTTGGAGTCGGCCGCTGCGATGCTGGGGCGTGAGTATACGGTGCTCGGCACGGTGATCCACGGTCGTCAGCTGGGGCGGACATTGGGATTTCCTACGGCTAATCTACGTGTTTATAATGAACAGCTACCCTGTAATGGGGTGTGGGTGGTGGAGGTGCTGCTGAGTAGTGGTGAGCGCTATCAGGGGGTGGGTAACTTGGGCTTAAGACCGACGGTCGAGGGCGCTGAGGCTAAGCGTATGCTGGAGATCCACTTACTGGATTTCAGTGGTGATCTTTACGATTCTGATATGGAGGTGTGGTTTCTCAGCTACCTCAGGGGGGAGAAGAAATTCGGCTCGCTTGATGAGCTGAAGGGGCAGATCGCGATGGATGTGGCGGCGTCGAGGGAGTTCTTCAGCGAGCAGTAGGCTGCTACTGCTTGATCTAGTCGCTTTTCTTGGGTTTGTTTTTACGGCACTTATCAGAGCAGTAGATAATCTGATCCCAAATCCCGCGGGAATCCCACTTCTTTCGATTGTGGAAGGGGCGCTGACACACGGGGCAGACCTTGAATTGTTTTTTAAGATCTGGCATCGTTGAATAGAGATTTTTTTGTTTTCTTCCAGTAGGTGAAGAAGCCTGCTTTGGCATGAGAGTTCAGGGTCTCTTTTTCTTCGTCGTAGTGGGCGAGCACTTCCTTGGGTTGTGCTAGTAGCTGCTGGTAGCTTTCTGAGTAATAGCCGACTTCTGGGCGTTGGAGAATGTAGGGCGCTGTTATTGTCTCAGAGGTCAGTTTGGAGTTTAGATCCACTTGGTGGACTTGAATGCCTAATGATTCTACATGGGAGGCTGCTGCATTACGCGAGCTTTTGTTCCATTGTGCTTTTTGTGGGCTAAATTCAAGCTCCAGCGACGAATTGTGGAGGAGATAGAGCTTAGAGATCTGGACTCCTTTTGTTTTGAGCGTCGCAATGCACCTCTCGATATCTAGGTCATCAGCAAAGACCGCGAGAGTTTCTGTAGCCGAATTACTAAAGGCGAGGTCTAGTGGGAGCTCTTCTTTACTGATAACTGGGGAGAGGTCGCTTACGTATTCTCGCTGAGGGGCGGCGATAGGGTTTTCTAAACGCTCTAGTCCGCCAGAGTATTGACTTAGGAGGTCGGGGTGGACGTATTTCTCGATGTTACTTCTGCGAGTGAGATAGTTTTTGCCTTGGGTGTGCAGGCCTGCCACCCAGCGCCACGAGAGTGTATTTACTGCGGGATCTCCATCGATCAAATGGCGTAGGAAAAAATCAGCACCCAGTTCCCAAGGAAGATTTTCGACATGAATCCACCAAGCGGCAAACCACATCCGAGCGTGATTGTGCATGTAACCAGTCTGGATCAGCTGACGTGCAAAGTAGCCCATGATCTCGACGTCGCATTCCCCTTGAATAATGCGTGCTATCTTTTCGCATTCGGAAGTCTGCTCGCTAAGCTCAGTGACGCGTTTTCGATACGTTTCCCAGATCTGTGGGCGATGACTTAGGTAGCCTCGCCAATACCTTCTCCAGTAGACCTCTTGTAGGAATTTTTCGATCGAAGAGAACTTACGCTCATCCAAGACTACTTTCGAGATCTCAGCCTCAGTGAGTAATCCCTTATTGGTCCAAGGCGAGAGTTGGGATACACCAGTAGAATCCGCATCTACAAAATTCCTTTTTGCCCCATAACGAGTAACCTTGGAGGCAAAAGCCCTAAGCTGGGCCAACCCGCTTTCACGAGAGGCGCCAGATTCAGTTAACCACTGTGGCGCGG
>JALZUH010000122.1 GCA_023301645.1 Akkermansiaceae bacterium | reverse complement strand
CCTTCGACAACGCGAGTGTGAACCTTAAGGCTGTCACCGACGTTAAAGTCTGCGACGTCTTTGATTTGCTCTTTTTCGATTTTGTCGATGATGTTCATAATTGAAAATGGTGTGTAGGATACGTAGATTAAAAGGTTCAAAAATCATAGATAGATCTTTGATTCGCTGAGCTAAGGCAGCTTGAGATTAGTTCTCCAAAAGAGCTGCCTTAGTGTAAGCTTGATTGCAAGTTGTTTTTTCTTTTGCTGCGAGGAAAAAAACGAGAGATATGGGTGGTTAGACGGGGAGGGGTTTAGAGGATGCCTTCTACAAATTCTTCTTTATGGAAGACCTCGAACTGGTCGGCCTCTTCGCCGAGTCCAATGAAGCGTGTCGGGATACCGAGCTCTTGCTCGATGACGACGGCAACACCACCTTTACCCGACCCATCAAGTTTGGTAACAATGAGACCGTCAAGCTCGATGGCTTTGTTAAATTCCTTCGCCTGTGCGAGGGCGTTACTGCCCGTGGTAGCATCTACGACGATGAGCTTCATGTGCGGGGCACTTTCGTCTTGCTTGCTAATGGTGCGCTCTATTTTGCCAAGCTCTTCCATGAGATTGTGGCGGGTGTGGATACGGCCAGCGGTATCGCAGATGAGAAACTGAGTCCCGTCATTGATCGCCTTTTGATGAGCTGTGTAGCAGACGGATGCAGGGTCGGCATTGTGAGCACCTTTAAGGACGGGGATGTCGAGCTTTTCGCCCCAGAGACCAAGCTGCTCGACGGCTGCTGCGCGAAAGGTGTCGGCTGCTGCTAGCATGACGGAGTGGCCTTGATTTTTTAGTAGGTAGGCGAGTTTGGCTGATGAGGTGGTTTTCCCTGTGCCATTGACACCAACGACAAGAATGACGGCGGGTTTGCCATCTTCACGCGGGGTGATGGCTGGGAGGTCATCTTTTAATATTTCGGTAATATGCTGGCGGCATGTTGCGATAACGTCATCGGCGGATATTTTTCGCCCCATGTCCCTGAGCTCATCGACAATTGACATCGCTGTGCGCGCTCCTAGATCAGCACCTATAAGGTCGGCCTCTAGTTCGTCCCAGTCGATTTCGGCTGTGTTGGTGACTTTATTGAAGAGAGTTTTGAAAAATCCTGCCATGATTCTAGAGTGTTGGGGTGGGTGAGGTGTGCGGTGTGCTTGTCTGTATTTCAAGACTGCTAGGACTTAGTCTCGGGGGGCGCATTACGCAAGGGATTTAGCTTTGGTCGGTAGCTAAATGCTCGCCTAGCTCTAGCCCATTGATGATACAATCACTTACAGAAATACCTTGGTAGTAATTCGCTGCGATATGTAGATTGGTGAATGCTTGCTGGCAAGAGGTAATGGCGTCGATGATGTTTTGGTAACTGAGATCATATTGCGGAATAGCCTGTGGCCACTCGGTGCGGTGACTAAAGGTAGGCTTTGCCATTGAACCGGAAGGCTTTACTGATAAACCTAAAAGTCGGTCAAGTTCTGCAATCACGACTTCTTCTGTGTTCTGCGCATACTGAGGATTGAGCGCGCCTCCCATCATGCAGGTGAGTGTGACATGGTCTTGAGGGGCTCTGTGCTCAAACATACTTGAGGAAAAAAGGACTCCGAGTAGGGGGCTTTGCTCGGCTTTTTTGATGAGCATGCCAAATCCATCTAGCGGGTGCTCAATATTGGCTCTTCTAAATCCTAGCACTAAACTTGTAACAGGTGGGGCTTTGATAGCTTTGAGCGGGCTCAGTTTTGCCAGTATTTCGGGCTCTAGGGGGAGTTTCTTTAGCTTGTGATGTGGGACTGAAATAACGAGTTTTTTGTAGAATCCCTGATGGGTGATTCCTGCTGAGTCTGTCCATGTGAGTTGCCAGCCGTCGTCGATTTTCTTGATGTTACTAAGCTCTGTGGCGAGCTTTAGACTGCCTTCGGAGAGCTGTTCTGCAATGGCACGTGGCATGACCTGCATGCCGGACTTAAATGAAAGTGTTTGGGTTGGCTTGTGCTTGTAAGGTGCTTGTGCTTTGCCAGATTGCATGGCGATAGCTCCTTTGAGGACGGAGCCGTGTTGTTCTACCAGCTCATACATTCGAGGAAAGGCGTGTCTGATGGATAGCTGGTCTGGGTTTCCCGCATAGATGCCACTGACAAAGGGCGCTGCGGCACTCTCAAGGAGCTCTTTGCCAAAGCGTCGCGTGACAAAGTGGGCAAAGCTTTCTTCGCCATCACCCTTATAGCTACCGATGAACGGCTCGCAGAGAATACGTAGTTTTCCTTTCAGAGAGAAGAGGGGGGTCTTAAGTATACCGGATGGACTCGACGGCATGGCGTGGGTTTTGCCTCCTTGCACAATGTAGCGTTTATGAGCTTCCTTAGTGGCAAGTAGTCGTTCGTGTCCTAGTGGACCACCTTCTGATAAACCAATTTCGTTGATGAGCTTGGCCACTCGAGTATCTTTGACAAGTAGGCTATTGGGACCACTTTCGGCGAGGTAACCATTATAAATGGTGCTTTGAATAGCTCCACCAACTACATCTGATCGGTCAAATACATGGGAAGAGTGGTTCTTCGCTTGAAGCGCATAGGCTGTGCATAAGCCCGTAATTCCTGCACCGATAATTGCTGTGTGAGCTGTATATTCCACATGGGGAGAAAACCACAAAGCGTTACCTTATGGCGAACTTTTTCTGAGGGGTCGTTTTGTTTTTCGGATCGTAACCTTTTGAGCTAGTGCCTCACATGTTTTTTTACACGGTGGAATTGAAACTAAGTTCTTTAATTTAGGAGTCATCTATTTAGTGAGAAAAGCGGTGATCCTGATTGACAGATCTGACGGTATCGACATATTCGAATGATCGCTATATTGAGAGACGGACTCCTTTATTAGCTTTTTTGAATCATGAATAACTCTATTGACGGCCTAGATACAGCTCAGCAACTACTTGTCAAATTAGTGGATGAAAATCCTGATGATTGGGCGGTTCGTAAAAAGGTCGTTAGCGTGCTGTATGATTCGGAATTCTTTCTGGATGCATCAAAGATGTTGTGGAGTGCACCGGAGATCCCTCCTACTTCAGAAGAGCTTGTTTTTGCGATCAAGGTTGTGTCCAGAGGTCAGCCGTCACGTGCATTACGCTTACTTGACGTTATCCTGACTAAGAACGAGACGAATCCTGCGGAAAACCTGCACATGGCTAAGCTCTTGATGAAGAAGGGTTTGATTTACCAGTCGATTCGATTCTATGGAGCTACTACAGCTAATGATAAAACCATGGCAGATAGCGAATTTGAAATGTTTCTACTCCATGTGGATGCAGAGCGATTTAGTTGGAATAAAGCCGTGTCTGATAAGGATTTCCCATGGGAGGGACCTGAATTGGATCTAAAGCTTGAGGATGATGATAGTCATCTGCCAGTCGAAAAAGGGGCCGAGCTAGAAGACTTATTAAGTGGTGCAACTATGCCTGTGCCACTCAAGGCCACGCCTTTGGGATCACTTGCCAACAACGATGAAGCCGTAAACAACTCAAACTCTATCGCGCCAGCGATCGTGCCTCCTCCAACAAAGATGATGGCTCCAGCTTCCGTGGCTAATGAGGAACCTAGTTTGGTCAAACCTGAAGCACCAAGAACGGTGCCACTCAAAGAAAATCATGAGGGGATTGTTGAAGATAAAGGTATCAAGCCAGGTCAATTAAACGCTGTGCCTACTCAACAAGTAGCACCAGCGGATGACACCGTTACAGCTACTGACTTAGTTTCAGCCGAAACAGCGCCTCAAACTACGCAAGTAGCTGTAGAGACTCCAGCTAAGGCACCTACAAAACTAGTGACCCCACCTACTACCTTGGCTACGCCACCTGCTACTTTAGTAGTTCCGCCTGTGTCGACTACTGCAGCGCAGCCAATGGCTACAGCGCCTGTTGAAACAAATAGCCTTAAAGATGTAGATTCTGAAGCTATAGCTACTGAAGCTCCTCAATTACCAACTGATAATACTTCTAAGTCGTTACCAAAAGAGCCTGCTTCTACTAATGCAAAGGGTGGAATGCTGTCTTCATTAATGGGGAAGTTCCGAGGGCAGCCTAAGCCTTCCGAAGACATTGGAAAATTAGATGCTCTCAACGTTGATGATCTTGATCTTTCAGGTGTTCAATCCGCTGAGACGGAGACACTCAATACGGAAGATAAGAAAACTAATACTGTCGGGGTTAAATTAGAATTGCCAGTTGCTGGAAGTTCTTTAGGTAAAGACTTGAAAGCGCCTATGTTAGATTCTTTAACAGCGCCTACACTTACCTCAGCACCTACACCTACTGGAACACCTACACCTACTGGAACACCTACACCTACTGGAACACCTACACCTACTGGAACACCTTCATCGAGACTCAATTCTGGGATCGCATCAAGAGTAGAGCGACCTGTTGAGGACGAAAATGCAGCACCTAGTGAGCTCGATGGCCGCACTCAGCTAGTAACACTCGCTCCAGAAGATGGAGTGATTTTCTTCAGTGATCTAATTGATAAATATAAAGCCTTAGAAGATGGGCCTTTACCTGAAACTGCTACTATTGCACGGAATATGTCAGGTGTAGATTACATTGATCTGATCAATAAGGCATGCACGAAGGATTTAGGAGCTTTCTCTAAGTTACTTGGTCTGCACCGTGTTATGAAAGAGGCTCATTGTCAGGGCTGGGCTGATGACATGAATTTCCTACGAAAGGGCTACGGTGATGCGGTATTAGCAACGGTGGTTTCCAAATACAGTGTGGCAGAGTGCAGAGAGATACTTAATAGTGTTTACTCGTTCCCCTCGACTCCAAATCCTGACGCGAGTTAAGTTAACTTTAGTTGAGCCGGTCGCAATCGGTTACACCAGGTAGTCGATTTATGATGATCTAGCTCTGATTGATTTAATCAGAACACTTTTGATTTTATAGGTAGATGCTTGAACTGAAACCTAACGCTTAAAAGCGTGACATTAGCTATACCTATACTTTTGCCGCTCTTTGATAACTCACGATGCATCTGCCGTCGTCATGATTGGCGATAGACTTGAGTTTGTAGACTTTTGTCTCAGTGAGAAATGCGGTTGCATCGCCCAGTAATGACGGTGTTTTTTTGCCGCCTAGCAGTCTGCTTCCATCGATAGTGATCTCGATCGTATCTAGTTGATTATTTTCGGCTAATTGCCTGAGCGATACATCTGGGTCGAGGCTTTTTCCATCGGCTGATATGGCTACCTTTGCTGTGTGGTTTTGCGTCATCATGTTTTTGGCGCGTATTTATAAATAGGTATAGAGTGATCTGAATGATGTCTAGATATACTCCATCGGCTCGATACACCCCAGCTCTACGACAAAGGCATCCATTGAGTTTAGCGTAATCTCAAAGTGTTTAGGGCTTACGTTAAAGTTGAAAAAGCTGTGGTTTACAGCTTCGTAATCGATGAGTTCGCAGTTGTTTTTTTTGCGTTTCATCGCTTTGGCAAACTTAGAAACCTGCTCATAAGGGACGATGGTGTCGGATTTACCGTGAAAGAGTAGGGTAGGGACAATCTTCTTTTTGATGTTTTTTGAGGGGCTGTCCTTGGTCGCATTTAGTGGGTCTCTGAAGCGCTCGGACTCAATACCCTTCTTGGTAGTGTCAACAAGGGGGCTTATTCCAATGACAGCCATTGGGCGCGCCGAGTATGGCTCCTTCACCATGATATCGGGTATCATCGCCATTGAGAGTGCCATGTGAGCACCTGATGCAGCACCTGCCATGATGATTTGCTCAGGATCTATTCCCATGATGTTATGATTATGTTTTGCCCAGAGCATCGCTGCCTGTGCGTCCTCGAGCGAGTCCTCAGCTGTGCTGTTATGGATGGAGGAAACACGATATTCTACTGCGATAGCTACCATTCCTCTGCTGGCAAAATGCATACAGTGTGCTGCAAATTGAGCGACAATACTGACATCCCAGAGGCCACCATGCAGGAAGATGATGGTTGGCTTGAGGACATTGATATCATGACCTTCAGGCATGAAACAGTGAGCTGAAAGCTCGATGTTGTCTTCAATTTTGTAAGTGTAGCAAAGAGCGTCCTTAAGAAGCTCGCGGTCGCGATCTCCGTTGAGCGGATTGGCTTTGTTAAGCATATTCATAGCGGTGCAGTGCAAGCTTTTGAGCTCGTGCTAAAAAAAGATTTGCCCTTAGCTGGATTTATTGTCCAATGCAAACCGTGAAACATGCACAAATATTTTTCTGGACCGTCTTAATGCTCGTTATTTGCGCAGGCGCTCCTCGCGCGGTGGCTCAGGCTAATCAGCCTGATTTAGTAAAGCCTCTGAGTGATACCTATGATTACTGGCAGAAGACAATGGTGCTGAAGAATTACAATGGTTGGAAGGTGATCACAGCTTCTCATCGCATTAAGTCGATTCAGAATCGTATCTTATCAGAGAAAGGTGACTTTCCAGCAAGTGTATTTAGCACGCCCACGCCACCTCCCACCTTGAATGGCTTAAGGGTGCTTCGTGCTCGTAGTAAGGGCGCGACGGCGAAGCTTGTTTGCTTTGGCCGAGTTGACTTTGGTGTAGGCGGAGATCCATCGGAGAATCTATTGGTCATCAGCTATGTTCATGAGGGCGGGCGCTGGAAGTATGATTTGGCGGAGTTTGTTAATCTTGGTGGGCTCGAAGATGTCCGAAAGCAGCTTAGGTCTGGTAATGCCAGCTATGTAGATGGTGTTGCCTTTTTACCTGACGGAAAGACACCAGTTCAGCCAATTACTGTCGGTAAGGCTAAATACATCGCAAAGGTTTATAGCTTCTGCCCAGGTCGAGAGGTGAAAGTCTCTATTAATAAGCTAAGCCATCATCGTTTCCAAAACACACAGCAATCAGAAACCATCATTGGTGGTGGTCGAGACGGGGTGAATGAAATCTGGTGCTCGATTAAGGATTTGCAAGGGTCGAAGGGTAATGAGCCATTAACAGTTCGCGTATACCTGTTTTCTCAGATTAATGGTGTCAAACCTGTCAAAGTGTTTCAGTATCAAGTTGCTGAAGGTCAGATTCCAAAGGCGAACTTTTCATCCACCTTCAAGGTTGATCCGTCTCATGCTGCACAGGTCCTTAGTCGATAGTAATTCTACTCGATTAGCTCTTATTAATATGCTTATATGCCCCCTCATATAACTCTTTATTTACCCTCATGTTACGGCCATTAAATAACCCATTTAAGCAACCTTTTGAACGCCTTGGTGAGAAGCCAAGAATAACAACTAGCTCAATTAATGCAGAGCCACTAGCGAAGATGGTGAGTATGCTTAATAATTCAGACCAACAGGCAGGGGAGTTCATTTTGCTGAAATCACCCAGGGCAGGTTTTGGTAAAACGCACTTACTAGATCGTCTGCGTAGAAGTGTCATAAGATCCCATGAGTTTATCGTCCTTGAGCCAATAGCTGGCTCCACACTTGATGCAAGAGGCATTCTTGATAAGACTGTGAGGACGTTTTCTCGCGTTATTGACTTTGAGACTAGGCTGACATTACTAGATGTTCTGACTCGCCGTATCTTTGCTTTAGCTCTTGAGCCTCTGGTGAAGTCAGGCACTGTGCCTAGTGAGAATGTTGATGAGGCGCTGAATTCCTTGCGCATGAGGCCACTTGAAACATTTGATTTCAATAGCGAATCCGCGGTGACTGCGCAGTGGGCCATGGCTAACTTCGATCTTCTCAGGCCACAGCTAGCCACCGAGCTTTGTCAGCGCACAAAGGCGAGCTCGCGCATGGTTTCTTGGTGGGTGAAGAATCTATTCGAGTATAGCTCGGCATCCCTCGATGAGGCTGGACGAAACGGTGAGCTCTATCATCGTTTCATGGAGGACGGTAGTGATGATGATGCTTGCGAGAAGTTAGTCACTTTGCTCAACCTTGCCGGTTTGGTAACAGCCCCTGTATTAGTATTAGATGAAGTTGAGGGCTATTTTGGCAATCCTGAAGCAGCTCTTAAAACCTGCACCTTGCTAAACTCCCTGCACCAGTCTTGTGAGAAGCTTACGGTGATCATTAGTGTGAATAGTGATATTTGGGAGACTGCTTTTGCTCCACGGCTCTCGAGTGGGCTGAAAGATCGACTTCTTGATTCCGTTGTTGAGCTAAAGCCTTTGACTCAAGATCAGGCGAAGATTTTACTAACCGATAGGGCTGGGGATCAGGTCGATGTGATCATGGCTGAGGTAGACCTTCATCTCGGAGTCATTTACGCAAGGGGAATCATGAGGCAGTCTTCGGGGATTTGGCAAGACCACATTGCCGATGACTTGCAGGCAGAGGCGGCCAATGAAGTCGATAAAAAGCCCATCTCGCTACGTCGTCAAAACAGGGCGGCGTCAGATCCTCAAGAGGTCAATGGTGATGACTTAAATTTGGTGGGTGATGGATGCCCAGATATGGAAGACTCTGAAGATGCTAAAGCCATGATGGAGAAGGTGTTAGAGGCCAAGTCAGCTACAGGGGGCGAATAAGCATTTAAAAAAGGAGGCTTATACGTGGCCTGATTGGAGGGTGGGCTTCTTTTGGGAGAGGCGCATTCATGGATCGTTAAACGGTGTTTAGGTAAAATGCTAAATATAAGAATTTACACTTGTCATTAGACGCGTTCCTCTATTGATTCGCTTATGGCGCAAATCTCCCTAGGACTTTCTTTCGATGACGTTTTATTAACCCCGCAAATGAGCGCGGTTTTACCTGGTGATGCTGATCTCAAGACAGCTTTGACTCCAGACATTAAGATGAACATTCCTGTTGTTTCAGCAGCGATGGATACTGTTTCAGAAACCGATCTAGCTATCGCATTGGCTCAAGAAGGTGGTATCGGTGTCATTCACCGCAATAACCTGATCGAAGACCAGGCTGCAATGGTCTCTAAAGTGAAGCGCTCAGAGAGTGCTGTCATTCATGAGCCATACACTGTTTCAAAGAATCAAACAGTCGGAGAAGTCCGCTACATCATGGGGGAGCAGGGCTTCTCAGGATTTCCAGTTGTGGACGCTGACGGTAAGCTCGAAGGTATGGTTACTGGGCGTGACATTCGCCACATGGCCAATGACTCAGCCAAGGTTGTCGACGTGATGACTCCACTCGATCGACTCATTACTTCACCTGAAAATACTGAGCAAGCTGACGCGCGCAGCGTCCTCTATAAAAACCGCATTGAGAAGCTTCCTCTTATCGACTCCACTGGCAAGCTCACTGGACTGATCACAGGGGCTGATATTGAGAAAAACATTACTTTTACCAATGCTGCTAAAGACGCAGGTGGACAGCTTATCTGTGGTGCTGCTGTTGGCGTGGGTCCTGATTGCATCGACCGTGCTAAGGCACTTATCGAAGCAGGCGCTGACGCCCTATTTATCGATGCTGCTACAGGTCACACCAGCCGTATCCGTGAGGTGATCGGCCAGCTTCGTGAGCTAGGTGACGTTCCTGTTATTGCTGGAAATGTGGTGACTGCCGAAGGTGCTAAGTTCCTCGTTGAAGCAGGTGCATCAGGCGTGAAAGTCGGTATCGGTCCAGGTTCCATCTGCACGACTCGTGTGATCTCAGGAGTGGGCATGCCTCAGTTTACAGCTATCGAGAACGTAGCTTCTTACTGCCGTGATAAGGGCATTACTGTCATTGCCGATGGAGGTATTCGTTACTCAGGTGATATTGTCAAAGCCATGGCAGCAGGTGCAGACCTTGTCATGCTCGGCTCTATCCTTGCTGGCACACGTGAGAGTCCCGGTGCTACCGTTCATTACCAAGGCAGAAGGTTTAAGTCATACCGCGGTATGGGCTCTCTCGGTGCTATGCGCAGGGGGTCTGGTGATCGCTACGGGCAGAACAGCTCTGGCAAACTTGTTGCTGAAGGTGTAGAGGGTCGCGTTCCTTACAAAGGCCCACTCTCAGATGTTGTCTTTCAGCTCATGGGTGGTCTTAAGTCAGGTATGGGCTACGTGGGTGCTCATAATCTTGATGAGCTTCGTCAGAAAGCGGTCTTCACTCAAATCACATCAGGTGGACTCAAGGAGAGCCATGTTCATGACATCACCATTACTGAGGAGCCAGTGAACTATCAGCCTTCGGTCTAAGCATTTGACGATTCGTCATTTTACAGCACATTTTCCTTTCTCTTTAAAACAGATTACTTTTCCTAAAATTATATGAATGAAATAGACCACGTTGCGGTTCTCGACTTTGGCTCACAGTATACCCAGCTCATTGTCAGGCGTGTGCGTGAATTAGGCCACTACGCGAAGCTCTACGAACCAGAGGAAGTAGCCTCACTGGGTAAGCCTGGGGCGATTATTCTCTCTGGAGGACCTAAGAGCACGAGTGATGAGGATGCTCCAGATATTGATTTCGATGCCCTAGACTCCTACGGAGTGCCTGTGCTAGGTGTATGCTACGGCATGCAGCTACTTAATATTAAATTTGGGGGTTCTGTAAAGTCCAGTAACCGCCGAGAGTATGGCCCCGCTGAGCTCAAGCCATCTGCTTTAGAAGGACTCTATGCCGACATATCAGACAGCTCACAAGTCTGGATGAGCCATTCAGATACGGTGAGTGACCTCCCTGATAACTCGAAGGTAATTGCTACCAATAAAGGCGGCACACCTGTTTCCCTCCAGTGGGGAGACCGCTACTTCGGTATCCAGTTTCACCCAGAGGTGACTCATAGTCATGAGGGTAATACTATTCTTAAGAACTTTCTCAGCCTTGCTAAAGATTTAGCTCCCTTTATCATTGAGGACTTTAAGCGCGAAATGCTTGATGGTATCCGCGCAAAAGTCGGTGATAAGCAAGTTGTATGTGGCGTTAGTGGTGGTGTTGATAGCACAGTTCTTGCTGTTTTGCTCAATGAAGCTGGCGTGAATGTCCGGGCGATTTTTGTCGATCACGGCTTGATGCGTATGAACGAAGGTGACGAAGTTCGTGCTAACTTTGCACGCATGGGAGTCGATATTGAAACGGTTGAGTGCTCCGAGTTATTCCTCGGTAAGCTTGCTGGTGTTGCAGATCCTGAGGAGAAGCGTAAGATCATCGGAAACCTCTTCATCGATGTCTTTTGGGACACCGTGGGAGATGCAGAGATGCTTGCTCAAGGAACACTTTACCCTGACGTTATCGAGTCCGCATCGAATGCTAAATCTAAGGCGTCTAAGATCAAGACACACCATAACCGTGTGCAACGCATCCTCGATCTCCAAGAGCAAGGCAAGGTGCTAGAACCACTCGCTGAACTCTTCAAGGATGAGGTTCGTGAGCTAGGTGCTCTACTCGGTATCGAGCAAGACATACTCGATCGCCACCCATTCCCTGGTCCTGGTCTTGCTGTTCGTTGCCCTGGTGACATTACAGAAAAGAAACTACGTGTAATCCGCGAGTGTGACGCGATCTTTATCGGCACACTGAAAGCACACGGCTGGTATGGTAAAGTCTGGCAAGCATACGCTGGCCTTATTCCTGTGAAGACCGTTGGTGTCAAAGGTGATGAGCGAAGCTATGAGTGGGCGACTAACCTGCGCGCAGTCATCAGTGAAGACGCTATGACGGCTGACTGGGTAGAGCTACCACCAGCACTTCTACGTGAAGTCAGTAACCGTATTCTCAATGAAGTAGATGGCATTAACCGTGTCCTCTACGATATCTCAACAAAACCACCGGCAAGTATCGAGTGGGAGTAGACCTAGGTGATCATCCTAGGTCTAAATAGTATTGAGTAAGCGCAACCCTTCTTTAAGCTTAAGAAGGGGGTCACTCTGAATAAGTCGTGGATGCTTCTTTCCTTCAAGGAAGATGTATTCGCCGTTTCTTGTCAGCATGAGACGCTGCTCTCTTATTTCTAGTGTGCTTATATTCGCTGCCGAGGCAGTGAGTTTTAACTCTGTCACTAGCAGTAGATGCTCGACAGGCTCAGGCGCTTTGCCGAATCGGTCTAGCCATCGAGTGCGCAGCTCCTTGAGCTCCTTACTGGTGATGAGCTCGGCGAGTTCCTTATAGGCTGAGATCCGTAAGCGTGCCTCAGGCATGTAGGAGGTCGGTAGATAAGCGCCGAGATTTCCAATATAGTCATCAGCAGGCTGGTCTGCTGCTGCTGACTCCCTCTGGATGCTTTCAGCTTCGCTAAAGGTCAGGAAGTCTGCTCGTAGCGTGGTGTCTACTCGGCGAGTGATCTTACCGTCACGTAGTCGGTCAATGGACTGCCTGAGCAGCTGGCAGTAGAGGTCAAAGCCAATAGCAGCAATGTGTCCTGACTGCTTGGTGCCCAGTAGATTACCAGCACCACGAATTTCCAAGTCACGCATTGCTATTTTAAACCCTGAGCCAAGAGCTGTATATTGTTCGATCGCATGGATTCTCTTGCGAGCATCGCCATTGATGAGGTCACTGGGGAGTAGTAGCAGCGCGTATGCTTGGCCTCCAGCTCTGCCTACACGACCGCGTAGCTGATAGAGGTCTGCCAGTCCGAAGCGATCGGCGCGGTCGATGATAATTGTATTAGCATTCGGAATGTCGATACCACTCTCGATGATGGTGGTTGCTAGCAAGATGTCGGCCTCACCTTTGACAAAGGCGTGCATGACAGTTTCGAGCTCATCTTTCCCCATCTGGCCGTGACCTACAACACTAGTTGCCTCAGGCACGAGCTCCTTGAGCATGTTCTGCATCATGGTAATACTCTGGACGCGATTATGTAGGAAGAAGACTTGCCCGCCGCGCTTGATTTCGCGGCGGATGGCATCTGCGATCACGCGCTCATCGTAGCCGTGGATGGAGGTATTAA